>JANMBA010000280.1:0-5324 GCA_031360105.1 Novosphingobium sp. | reverse complement strand
GCCTGCGCGGTGCTGTCACGCGGGGTCTATGTGTTCGCGCTGCCCGGCTCAAACGGTGCGGTGAAAGATGGCTGGGACGGAATTCTGGCCGAGCAGCTCGATAGCCGCAACCGGCCGTGCAACTTCGTCGAGCTGATGCCCCGGCTGCGCGAGATTTAAACTACCCTCTCCCGCAAGGGGAGAGGACCTTGCCTACATGTTCCTTTTATGTTCTAATCACTCCTATGCCCCCGCCCCCACTCATCCACGGTCGCGGCGCGCCCAGTGCGCATGTCCCGCAACGCTTCGGGCTGGCTGCGCGCGAGGCTGATCTGGACTGGCTGGATGAGCGCGAGGTCATCGACGGCCCGGCCCCGCCATTGCGCACGACGGTGACCGAGGAACGCGCCTGCACCATCATCAGTTTCAACCAATCGCCCGATATCCCGTTCGACCGCTCGATCAACGCCTATCGCGGCTGTGAACATGGCTGCGTCTATTGCTATGCCCGGCCCAGCCACGCTTACCACGACCTTTCGCCCGGGTTGGACTTTGAGACCAAGCTGTTTGCCAAGCCTAACGCGGCCAAACTGCTGCGCGATGCGCTCTCCAAACCCGGCTACAAGCCCGCGCCGATTGCGATGGGCACAAATACTGATCCGTATCAACCAATCGAACAGCGCTACCAGATAACCCGGCAAGTGCTCGAAGTGTGCCTTGAAACCCGCCATCCAGTTACGATCACGACCAAGAGTGCGCGGGTTGTGCGCGATCTTGACCTGCTCGAGCAGCTTGCAGCGCTGGATCTGGTGGCAGTTTGCGTGTCGGTAACCAGTCTTGACCCGGTTTTATCCAGCTTGCTCGAACCGCGCGCCAGCTCGCCCGCCAAACGGCTCGATGCGCTCAACCAACTGGTTGCAGCAGGCGTGCCCAGCCACGTTTCAGTCGCGCCGGTTATCCCTTCGATCACCGATGAATTTATCGAGGGAATCCTGCGGGAGGCCGCCGCGCGCGGGGTGCGTTCGGCCAGCTGGATCATGCTGCGATTGCCGCACGAGGTAGCCTCGCTGTTCCGCGAGTGGCTGGACGCGCATTTTCCCGATCGCGCCGACAAAGTGATGCATACCGTCCAGGCGATGCGCCACGGGAAAGACAACGATCCTGGTTTCTTTACCCGGATGAAACCGCTCGGCACTTGGGCCGATCTGTTCCGCGCCCGTTTCCGGATCACGACCAAACGGCTCGGGATGAACGAGGCCCGACTTACGCTGGATTGCAGCAAGTTCATTAGGCCGAGCGCGGGCAGGCAGTTACAACTGCTCTGATTCCGAAGCAGGGGAGTAGCTTGCCATGGCCACAACGCACCAACCACACGTCCGGATCGAGCACCGCAAGACCGAAGGCGTCGTCACTCGCAAGCGCGAGCACTCCGGGTTCAACGGCTGGCTTGCGTTGAAAATCACCAATGCCGTCGGCACGATGTGGTGCGCTTACGCGTTTGCCGCGTTGGCCCTGATCAGCCTGCCCGCTGCGATCAAGGGCGGCACCGCGCCACTGATCGCTTGGATCGCGCAGACGTTCCTGCAGCTGGTGCTGCTGTCGATCATTATGGTCGGGCAGAAGGTCGCCGCGGCGGCATCGGACAAACAGGCGTTCCAGACCTACCGTGACGCCGAGGCCTTGCTGGAAATCAGCGACGATCTGCACCGCCTAATCACGCTCAACAATGCGATGACCGAAGACATTCATGCGCTGGTGAAGAAGGGTTAGACCCCATCGTTGTCAGGCTGGGCCAGACAGTCAATGCCGTGAAAACTTCTGCACCCTTTGGCCGGTAATATCGACGACATAGATATCACCCGCCGAGTCCGCCGCCAGATGATGCGCCATGCGGAACTGGCCGTCCTGGTTGCCATACCGCCCGACCCGTTCGATCACCCGCCCTTGGCCATCGACGATCACCAGCGCCGACCGATCGGGTCCGTCTTTTGGCTGATCACCGCCGTCGGCGATGGCAAAGCGATCCGGCCCCAGCACGACAATCCCGTAAGGACGCCCGATCTGCGGCGACGCCCAGATCGCGAGCAGGTGTCCTTCCCCGTCGAACACCTGGATCCGGTCATTCTGTCGATCCGCCACATAGACTTTTCCGGCGGCATCGATGGCGATGCCATGCGGTGTGTTGAACTGGCCCGGCCCATCGCCGGGGGTTCCCCATTGCCCGATGAACCGGCCGTCCGCGGAAAACCGCGCTATCCGGGTGTTGCGATAGCCATCGGCGACCAGAATAGTCCCGTCAGCGGCAAAGCCAACCTGGGTTGGTCGGTTAAAATGGTCGCTGTCAGCGCCCGGAACTCCGCGTTCGCCCAAGACCATCAGCACCTTGCCTTCCGGTGTCAGTTTGAAAACCTGGTGCAGCGCGACATCGGTGGCCCAAAGGTTACCCTCGCGGTCAATCGAAAGGCCGTGCGGCATGGCGAAGGTAGCGGGCGCGATTTCGCGCAGCAGTTTGCCACTGCGGGAATCGAACACCGCAATTGCTGGAGCGGCGATGGGTTCCAATGGCAAGGGTTCGGACCAGACCCGGTTAACCCGGTGGAACACGAAGACCTGCCCGTGGGAATTGACCGCAACTCCGGCCGCCGAGCCGAGCACCCGCCCTTCGGGCAATTCCGGCCAGCCGTGAACCACGTGATAGCCCCGAGCGGGGCCAGCCAAGCCCGCATCGGGCAGCACTGCCGCCAGTACCACGGCCAGAATGAAAGTCTTCAACACCGTACCTCTCCCACCCACCTGTTCAGCCAGCAAACCTGATCAACCGGCTGTCCGCCACCGCAGCGCTGCGGTGCGGCACCACCTCGCGGATGTATTCCTCGTTTCGGACCATCTGCATGAGAGTGGCGCTGTCGGGATAGCCCATCACGAACACCTCGTCCCATTCATCTTCGGGGCCGGTAACTACGCACTCGAATGGCGGAGCCCAGACCATCGCTGCGCCGTCACCGGCAACTATACGCTGGAAGCCCTCTTTGTAGATCGCATAGGCCTCGCGCCCGGTGAGGCCCATGCCGTGATTGGGGTGGCTGTCGGGATACTCCGCCAGCTCGCGCAACTTGATCAGATTGAGCATGTGGATCGGCCGATCGCGCGGCAAGTCTTTGAACGCCTGCCAATTTTC
This sequence comes from Novosphingobium sp., assembly GCA_031360105.1. Lineage (GTDB taxonomy): Bacteria > Pseudomonadota > Alphaproteobacteria > Sphingomonadales > Sphingomonadaceae > Novosphingobium. The sequence goes on along the minus strand of JANMBA010000280.1, from coordinate 2,167 downwards.
ACGGCTGGGGTCGATATAGTCAGACATCGCGGGCTCCCATTCCTGTCATAGCAGCAATCAAATCAGGCTGCTGCGCGCATGGCAAGGCCGGAGTGGCGGGAACCATGCAGCGTGCCGACCGTTTTGACGAACAACACAGGAGGAACGCTATGTCAGACGAACACATCACCACCACGACATCACCCGATGGCCAGACCAGCCATACCACAGTTTCAAGCAGCGGCAGCAGTGGCGGCGGCGCAGGCTGGCTGTTCGGTCTAATTGCAGTCGTTCTGCTGGGCTTTGGCATCTATTATTTCGCGATGCAATCGAACAGCTCTTCATCCAGGGACAATGCTGTTGCCGCAGCAGCCGCAGATATCGGCAATGCCGCTAAAGACGTGGGCAATGCAGCGCAGGACGCTGCCAGCAACGTCAAAAAGCCGTAAATCAGACAACCAGTTAAAGCGCGCGCCCGAAACACCGACGGGCGCGCGCTTTATTCGGCGAGGCGGTAATCGCGAAACTGCTCGCGCAAATCCTTTTTGCTGACTTTGCCAGTCCCGCCGTGCGGGATCTCGCTGACGAATTCGACCGCATCGGGCAGCCACCATTTTGCGACCGAGATCGCCAGGTGCGCGGTGATTTCCTCGGCGCAAACTTCGCACCCGGCTTTTTTCACCACCACCAGAATCGGGCGTTCATCCCAGCGCGGATGATAAATCCCGATTGCCGCCGCTTCGGCCACCGCCGGATGGCTCATCGCGGCGTTTTCCAGCTCGACCGAGCTGATCCATTCGCCGCCCGACTTGATCACGTCCTTGGTCCGGTCAGTCAATTGCAACGCACCATCGGAATGCAGGATTGCGACATCGCCGGTATCGAACCACTGCTCCGCCTCGGTCGCATCAGCTTCGGCTTTGAAATAGCGTTTGATCACCCACGGACCCCGGACTTGCAACGCGCCCGACGTCGCCCCATCGCGCGGCAGCACCAGGTCTGGATCGCCCAGATCGACGCAGCGCAGCTCGACCCCGAACGGCACCCGGCCTTGCAGCATCTTGACATCGACCTGCTCGTCAAAGCTCAGCGCGTCCCAGTTCCAGCATTTCGCGCCGGTGGTGCCAATCGGGCTGGTTTCGGTCATCCCCCAGGCATGCGCAACATTGATTCCGGCGCGCATCAGCCGCTCGATCATAAAACGCGGCGCGGCCGAACCGCCGATGATCGCCTGCCGCAGCGTGGGCAGCGTGACGCCGTGCGCATCCATATGCTGAAACATCGACAACCAGACAGTCGGCACCCCAGCCGAATGGGTGACCTGCTGCCGGTCCATCAGATCGCACAGCACCGCGGCATCATTGACCGCGCTGAACACGAATTTGATCCCGGCCGCCGCGCCGCCCCACGGCAGGCCCCAGCTGGCCGCATGGAACATCGGCACCACCGGCAGCATCACCGAACGCGCATCCAGATCGAAGATGGCCGGCTGCACTGCGGTGATCGCATGCAGCATGGTCGAACGGTGTTCGTACAGCACGCCCTTGGGATTACCCGTCGTCCCGCTGGTGTAGCACAGCATGCACGGATCGCGCTCGTCGCCGCTGGTCCATTGTGTATCGCCATCCTCAGCTCCGATCCAGGCTTCGAACTCGCCGTTGTCGTAACAGATGAAGTGCTTGATCGTGGTCCAGCGCGGCTTCATCCGTGCGACCAGCGGCGCGAACGCCACATCGTACAGCAGCACCTGATCTTCGGCGTGGTTGGCGATATATTCCAGCTGATCTTCGAACAGCCGCGGGTTGATCGTGTGCAGCACCCCGCCCACGCCGACCGCACCGTACCAGCTGACCAGGTGGCGCGAGTGGTTCATCGCCAGGGTCGCGATCCGCTCACCCGGCTGCACCCCCAGCCGCCGCAGCGCTTGCGTCATCTTCAACGCATCGCGGCGAATCCCGGCCCAGGTGGTAGTGCTTTCGCTGCCGTCAGCCCAGCGCGTGACAATCTCGCGCGTGCCATGCTCGCGCGCCGCATGGTCGATCAAATGGGTCACCCGAAGGTCCCAGTCCTGCATTGATCCGATGGCCTGCATTGATCCGATGGCCTGCATGGCTCCCAGCATTCTGCTCTCCCAACAATCCGGCGCTTAAGCGACCAGCCTGAGGTTAGCCCCGCTGCGCCGCGCACT
>JANMBA010000264.1:0-2855 GCA_031360105.1 Novosphingobium sp. | reverse complement strand
CAGGTACCTGCCGCGTGAGGCAGGCATAATAATAAGAGTGCATTTCCAATGGCGGACAATTCCCCGCCGGTCCTGTGCGATCAGGAGAAGAACGGAAGCGGCGGCCCAGCGGGCCAGACCGATGTGGCCCAAACCGCCCAGCTTCCCTGCGATCCAGCGCGCGGGCCCGGTGGCCGAGACAGAACTGACGCGCCCCGTGCTGCTGCGGCTGCAACCGGCTGGCCAACCGATCTGGCCCAGCGCCAAACCCCGTTTCATCGCCAGGCCTTCGCCGCGATCGATCTTGGCACCAACAATTGCCGGTTGCTGATCGCGCGCCCGGCGGGTGATCACTTCACCGTGATCGATGCCTTCAGCCGCGTGGTCCGGCTGGGCGAAGGGCTCGCGCAGACCGGGCGGCTGAGCGATGCCGCGATGGAGCGGACGCTTGGCGCGCTTAAGGTCTGCGCTGACAAGTTGCAGCGGCGCAATGTCCACCTCGCCCGCTCGGTCGCCACCGAGGCTTGCCGCCGGGCCGAAAACGGCGCGGAATTCATTGATCAGGTGGGGCGCGAAACTGGCATCCTGCTCGACATCATCAGCGCCCAGGAAGAAGCGCGGCTGGCGGTGATGGGTTGCCATCTGGTGCTGGAAGACGGCGACGGACCGGCGATGATTTTCGACATCGGCGGCGGATCGACCGAACTGGTGCTGGTCGAAAGCCGTCAGGGCCTGGCGCCGCTCATTCACGATTGGCAAAGCGTCCCGTGGGGCGTGGTTTCGCTCACCGAAAGCTGCCCGCCCGAACCCGCTGACGCGCTGGGCCGGGCGGCGCGTTATGATCAGATGTGCACCTTGGTGCGCGATAGTCTGGCCCCGTTTGCCACCCGCATGCGTGAAACGATTGCCCAGGCGGCCCCGGCGCAACCGCTGCGTCTGCTTGGCACCAGCGGCACCGTTACCACGCTCGCCAGCCTGCATCTGGGTTTGCCGCAATACGATCGCCGCGCGGTCGATGGCCTGATCGTCCCGGCGGACGAGATGAGCCAGTTGTGCCAGCGGCTGGCGCTGCTCTCGCCCGAAGACCGGTGCCAGCAGCCATGCATCGGCCGCGAACGGGCCGACCTGGTGGTGGCCGGCTGCGCGATCCTGCAAACGATCTTTGAATTATGGCCAGCCGACCGGTTGGGGGTGGCCGATCGCGGCATTCGCGAAGGTATTCTCCGCTCGATGATGGCCGCCAGCGGGGCCGGCGAAAAGAGCCGCGCCGCGCTCCGCCAAGCCCGCCGGGGGCAGATATGAGGGGGGCGGGCAAAGCACCAGAGCGGCTCAAGACCGGGCGCGGGCGCACTGCCAGCAGCGCCCGCTGGCTGGCGCGGCAACTGGCCGATCCTTATGTGCGCCAGGCCAAGGCCGAGGGCTGGCGCAGCCGCGCGGCGTTCAAGCTGCTCGAACTAGACGAGAAGTTTCACTTGCTCAAAGGCGTGCAGCGCGTGGTCGATCTGGGCATCGCGCCCGGCGGGTGGAGCCAGGTGGTCCGCAAACGCAGCCCCGCCGCCAGCGTGGTCGGGATCGATCTGCTGCCGACCGAAGCGATTGAGGGCGTGACGATCTTCGAGATGGATTTCATGGCCGATGATGCACCCGCGCTGCTGATCACGGCGCTGGGCGGCGCGCCCGATCTGGTGGTGTCAGACATGGCCGCCAACACCGTCGGTCACAAGCAGACCGATCATCTGCGCACGATGGGACTGGTTGAAACCGCCGCGCAGTTTGCCATCGAGCAATTGGCACCGGGCGGAGCGTTCGTGTCCAAAGTGCTGGCGGGCGGAACCGATGGCGATCTGCTGGTGCTGCTCAAGAAGCACTTCACCACCGTCAAACACGCCAAGCCGCCCTCAAGCCGTAAGGATTCGTCCGAATGGTATGTGATTGCGCAAGGGTTCAAGGGGTAGGCTTGATCCTCTCCATTTTTGGCGAAGGCCACAAATGGGGAGGTGGCAGTCGGCTTGCCGAGGGGTAATGGCGCAAAGGCAGTGGCCCCTCCGTCATTTGCTGCGCAAATGCCACTTCCCCGTTTGCACTGCATGAAAATGGAGAGGATCTTGAGAAAGCCCTACTTCGCAGTCTTCAGATAAGCGATCACGTTGGCGCGTTCCTGCGGATCGGTCAGCCCGGCAAAGCCCATCTTGGTGCCGCTGACATAGGCGCTGGGGCTGGTCAGCCACGCATCAAGGCTGGCATCGTCCCACACCCCGCCTTTGGCTTTGAGGCCATCGGAGAACGGATAACCGCCGCGGCCTTCGCCCTGCTTGTCACCGTAAATCCCCGCCAGATTCGGACCCTGACCGTTCGCCCCGCCCGGCGCAATCGTGTGGCACGAGGCGCACTTGGCAAAGCTCTTCTGGCCTTTGGCAGCATCGCCGACCAGCGCCACGGCGGGTGCAGCGGCGGCCCCGGCGGCCGGCGCGGCTGGCACTGCTGGCAACGGCAAGTTAGATCCCTGCGCGTTGAGGTAGGCCATCACGTTGGCACGTTCCTGCGGATCGGTCAGCCCGGCAAAGCTCATCTTGGTGCCGCTGGCAAAGGCGCTGGGCGCTTCGAGCCAGGCGTTCATGCTGGTCCAATCCCACTTGCCGCCTTTGGCCTTGAGCGCATCCGAAAAGGCAAACCCGCCGCGGCCCACGCCGATCCCGTCGCCCAGAATGGCGTGCAGGTTCGGGCCCTGCCCATTAGCGCCGCCTTGATTGATCGAATGGCAGCTCATGCACTTTTTGAAGCTGGCCTCACCTTTGGCCACATCGGCGGTGGCGAGCAGCGCCTCGATCGGCGGACCAGCCGCCGCGCCGCCTTCTTCATCGTCAGAAACGCCGGCA
>JANMBA010000252.1:0-2891 GCA_031360105.1 Novosphingobium sp. | reverse complement strand
AGCAAAGCATCCATTTTTTTGAATTCGGTTCCGCCTGCGGTTCCGATGGTTAGGGGTATTGGTTATGATTAAATTTTTCAAATCTCTCCGCCGCGATGAATTGGGCGCTGCGGCCGCTGAATATGCGTTGATCCTGGCCGTTGTCGGTGGCGGTATTGCCATTGCTGCGCTGGCGCTTGGCGTTTCGATTTCGGGCGCGATGACCCGCGCTACGGCCTTGATCGACCTTGCTGCTTAAGAATTTGCCTACGCCGCGCTCGCTGAGCGTGGTTTCCACTCTGCAATTGAGGCCCCGTTCACGGGGCCGCTCATTTAAAGGTATTTCCAATGATCAAGTTTTTCAAATCTTTCCGTCGTGATGAACTGGGCGCTGCTGCGGCCGAATATGCACTGATCCTGGCTGTCGTTGGTGGCGGTATTGCCGTTGCGGCGCTGGCGCTCGGCGTTTCGATTTCGGGCGCGATGACCCGCGCAACCGCTCTTATCAACTTGGCGGCTTAAGCAAATCCGGACGCTGCGCCAGCTGGTGCAGCGTCCGTTCATTCTACGGCAAATCATACCGACTTTGACGCGGGGGCCCCATGAAATCGCGAAATCTGATAGTTTTAGTCGGTGCCTTGCTGATCGGGCTGTTCGCGGTGCTGATTGTCAACGGGGTGTTCAGCGGCGTTGAACAGCGCCAGGAACAGATTGCCGAGCAAAACCGGATGGTCCGGATCGTGGTGGCGAGCCAGGAATTGGCGTTCGGCACCCAGTTGTCTTCACAAAACGTCCGCCTGGCCAATTGGCCGGCCGCCTCATTGCCCGAAGGGGCATTCACCACGCTGGACGATGCGGTTAAATCACGCGTCGCGCTGCGGCCGATTGTGGCCGGCGAACCGGTGCTGGCATCAAAAGTTTCCGGGCTGAACGGGCGCGCCACGCTCTCGGCCAATCTGCCGCAAGGCAAGCTCGCATTCGCGGTGCCGATCACTGATGTCTCCGGCGTTGGCGGGTTCATCCGGCCGGGCGACGTGGTCGATGTACTGGTCACCCGCAAAATTCCCGGCGACGGTTCTTCTGACAGCGACAGGATGACCGACGTTGTGCTGGAAAGCGTACCGGTGCTCGGCATCGATCAGGAATCCAATGAAAGCAAAACCGCCCCGGTGATCGGCAAGACTGCAACGCTGCAAGTGGATACCTTCGGCGCGCAAAAACTGGCGCTGGCCCAGCAGCTGGGCGTACTGACGCTGGCTTTGCGCAATGTGGCCGATCCCACCGTGGGCGGCCGCAGCACGGTGACCGGGCGTGATATTACCGCCAGCCGGATGTTTATCGGGCAGCGCCGGACGGGACCAGCACCGATGCGGCCTGCGCCGCTGCTCGCCACTTATCGCCAGCCGATGCCGCGCGCGCTGCCGGGCACGGCTCCACCTGCCATGACCGGGCCGACGATGACTGTCGTGCGGGGCACGAAGACCAGTGAGGAAAGCGTTTATCATGGCTTCTAGGATCAAGAAATTGCGCCTGGTGCTGCTGTGCCTGTCGGTTCCGGCAGCATCGCTGACCTTCCCCGCCGGGGCCCAGATTGCCCCGCCCACCATGACGCTGCATGCTGGCACGCTCGAGGTGCCGCTTAACAAGAGCGAAGTGGTCAACGCTGATCGGCCGATCGCCAAGGCGATGATCGGCAACGACGAGATTGCTGATATCCTGCCGCTGACCGATCGTTCGATCTATGTGCTCGGCAAGAAGATGGGCACGACCAGTCTGACCCTGTACGATGCTCGCGGCCGGGTGATCGCGGTGATGGACGTGGCGGTCGGCCCCGATGTCGAGATGCTGCAAACCCAGCTCAATGATCTGGTCGCCGGCGATGCAATCCATGCCCGGATTTCCAATGATTCGATTATCCTGACCGGGACCGTCTCCAGCCCCGGCGCAGCGCACCGGGCTGAACAGCTGGCGCGCACTTTCGCCGGTGAAAAGGTCGTCAATCTGATCAGCGTCGGATCGAGCCAGCAGGTCATGCTCGAAGTGCAATTCTCCGAGGTGGACCGCTCGAGCGGCAAGGAAATCGGGCTCAGCGCATTTGGCAACAGTGCCGGCGGATCATTTTCCGGGGTTTCGGGATTAGGCTCCAGTCTCGTCCCGGGTGCTGGAGGGGCGGGCACGCTCAAACTCGCTTCGATCACCGACATGTTTGGCATTTTTCGCCAGGACTTCTCGATCGGCGGGCTGAGCCTGCAAGGGATCCTCAACGCGCTGGAAACCAAAGGCCAGTCGCGCACCCTCGCGCGGCCGACGCTGGTGGCGCTGTCAGGTGAAAAGGCTTCGTTCCTGGCGGGCGGCGAGTTTCCGATCCCGGTCGCACAGTCGGGCGGCGGGACGGGAGCCAATGGTCAGTCCGCTATCACCGTCGAGTTCAAGACCTTTGGCGTCAGCCTGGCCTTCACCCCGACCGTGCTAAGCGACAGCACGATCAACATGATCGTCGAGCCCGAGGTGAGCGAGATCGATCCCACCGCCTCGCTGACGCTTAACGGGATCACCATCCCCGGCCTGCGCACCCGCCGGGTCAGCACCACGCTGGAATTGCGCGATGGCGAAAGCTTTGCAATCGCCGGGCTGCTTCAGCACGATACCAAGGTCAACATCTCGCAATTGCCGATCCTGGGTTCGCTGCCGATCATCGGCTCGCTGTTCCGCTCGACCCGCTATCAGAAGGGCGAGACCGAGCTATTGATCGTGGTAACCCCGCATCTGGTGGCCCCGATCCGGCCCAACCAGGTGCGGCTGCCAACCGACCGGGTGGCGGAGCCGAACCAGGCGAAGACCTTCCTGCTTGGCCAGCCTTATGAACAGCGCGAACTGGCGCCGGTGGTCGATCCCAGAACCGGGGCCAGAAC
>JANMBA010000237.1:0-9817 GCA_031360105.1 Novosphingobium sp. | reverse complement strand
CTTTGACGGTTCGACATTGAGCACCCGCCGTTCGGGCACGTCGACATAGGAAAAGTTGACCGCCAGCGCGATCCGGTATTCGATCTCGGGCGGCTTGAACGCGGTGTTGCCCTTGGTCAGCGCCGCGCCAAGGATGACGGTCTGCGAGAAGACGTAGCTGGCATCTTTGCCGAACACGTCGAGGCTGCCGGGGCGTTCGGTCGCTTGCACGCCGACCGGGAACGGAAAGGTGCGCGGCTCAAGCACCGTGTCCGAAATGGCGTTGAGCGTCAGGAACCAGTCATCACCCTTGAGGAAACTGGGGCGTTTTCCGGCGGCCAGCGGCAGATCGCCTTTGAGCAGGTTCTGGTGGAACGGATCGCGTTTCGAATGGCACACTTGGCGCAGGTTTGGATACAGTTCGGCCAGCGTCTGATCCGCGCCGCGCGCCGGGCACAGCCCGGTCATGATCCGCCAGCGGTCGGGCACCGGGAACTGGTCAGTCGGAAAGGCGTCCGGCGGCGGCGCGCGCACTGCGCCGGGATTATCCTGCGATGCACGGTCCGGCAGATCGGTCTGGTAGCCGGGACGGCGGCGGCCCGCGATAATCTCTGGGTCAACCTCGGGCGGGCTGGCCTGCTCGGTCTCGGGCTCGGGTGCAGGCGGAGTAGCGGCAGGCGGCGCTCCCGCGACTTGCGCGAGCAGCAGCAGGAATTGCGCCGCGCTCATCACAGCCCTTGGCAAACATTCTGCGCGGTGCTGGCCACGAACGGCGCGAACGGGCAGCTGACATAGCGCAGCCGCGTGCTCGCCCCGCTGCCCAGATCGAATACCAGCGTATCGGCGCGGCTGGCGGCAGGAGCGTTGCTGAGCGTCCCCAAAATGCTGGCCGCATTGCTCAGCCCCAGAAACGCGATCATGTCATCCTGATCGATCCCGTCGCCCGATACGCCAATCGCCCCAACCAGGCTGGTGCCGCGATAGATCGGCACCGCGCCGGGGAAAATCTGCACCCCATTTTGCAAGCGGTTCTGCGCCGGCGCGACATCGGGGATAAAGCTGCACCGCGCCGGGGTATCGACCAAACTGGCCCCGGTGACGAAGTTCAGATGCTGCCCCAAATTGCTCAGCACCAGCGCGGTTTGCAGTCCGGTTGAAAACACACTCCATTTGGAAATGGGGCGCGACAACGGCCCGTTTGGCCGCGCCAGCTCGCCATCGGGGAAATAGGGCCGCGCCAGATTGCCCACCGCGCGCGCCGAAAAGGCGATGTGCCCGGTCAATGCCGCTGGATCGGCCAAAAACGTCCGCATTGCGGGCACAAAGCTCCGGACATCGGCGCTGGGATCGCCAAGCAATTGCGCCGCCGCGCTGGCATTGCTCATAAACGCGGCGGTCCGCGCTTTTTGCAACGCCACGTCGATCCCGAACACCGGTGCATCGGGCGATCGAACCAGCCCCAGCGGCACCCCGCGCGTATCGACCACCGCGATGGTGACTTGCGCCAGACTATCGAGCGGTTTGCGGATCTGCGCCCGCGCCTTCGACATTACGCCGAACGCCTGTTCCAGAATGCGCTGCGCCTCAAGCGCCGAAATCGCCGTGCCGACTTCGGCCGCGTCGGTGCCAGCGCGCAGCGGGAACCGCGCCGCTCCCGCCCCATCGGACAAGACGAACGCATCGCTGTTCGAAAATTCGGCCGCCGTCGCACGCCGCAGCCCCGAGGCTTCGCTGCCATAAACCGCGCCCGCCAAAACCGCCGCGACCGGGTAATAGCCGATCACCGGGCTGAGGTTTCCAAGCGCCGGGACCGTCGCGGCAAAGCTGGCCGAGGCGACGGCGGCAAGGCTGGCGTAATCGGTATCGGTATAGCGCAGCACGGTGCCATCGAGCGAAATTTGATTGGCGCGCACGCCCAGCGGAGCCTCAAACCCGGTCGTTCCGGCCAAAGCGATCCGCTCGTCAATGTCGGTATCAATATCGAGCACGTTCGGATCGAAGCCATAAGTGCCGTCCGCTGCCACCCCGACGGCGCCGACCACCACGCCGTTTTTGTAGAGCGGAAACCCACCGGGATCGGCTGACAGCCCCAAGGGTGAACGCTTGGGGCCGATCAACGCCGCTGGCCCCACTGCCAGCCGGGTATTCAGATCGGAGCAGGGCAACTGGCTGAACTGGACCCCGAACAGCGGCCCGCTTTCCAGCCCGGCGGTCGACGCGGCGGGCGGGAATTGCTGCTGCACGATCATGCTGGCGGTGCGGGTGGAAAAGGCATTGCCGCTGCTCGACAGATAAGCGCCGGTGATTGCCTTGGTGATCGCCGCCGCTTCGGCGGGCACATTGAGGCCCTGGATATCCTGCTGCGAACCGTCTGCGGCATTCGGAATTTTAACCAGCGCCGGGGCGCCGGTCATCCGCAGCACGGCCAGCACATTACCAACCCGGTCGGTTACCGCGATCACCGCTGGTTTACCGTCCGCTTGCGCCTGCGCAGCGGCCTCAGCCACCACCTTTTGCACATCGGCGAGCGACAACGCTTCGGCGGCGGGCGCAGTATAGGCCGAGCCGCTGACGGGCGGCGGGGCTGGCGTCGGCGTCGGGGTCACGCCCCCGCCCCCGCCCGAGCTGCCGCTAGTCCCGCCGCCGCCGCACGCAGACAACAGCAATACCGCCGTGCAAAGCAGCGGGGCGGACTTCATCGAAGCGCGCCGATACTGCGCACCGCCTCGCCCAGCGCCGCCCGGAACGCGCCCGGATCGTAACTGACTGGGCTCGCCACGACGGCATAGGCGCGGTTGATATGCGCGCGAATGCCGGCGGCCACGCCCACCGTCACCCGGCCATCCTTGACCAGCGCATTCAGCAGCGTATCGACCGCCATCACCGCTTGCGCCGATCCGGCATAATCGGTGAACCGTGCTGACACGGCGCGTCCGCCAATCGCTGCGATCACCCGGAACGCGGTATCGCTGCCAGCAGGCGCGCGCGCCATTGCCGCGCCCAATGCGCCCGCCGCCGCATCGAGCCGTTTGGCCGCCGCCACCGCTTCGCCGCGGCCTCTGCCCATGGCGGCATGAAACCCGCGCGCGGCAGCATCGAACTGCGCCGCCTGACCCGGTGCCAGCACCTGCGCCACAGCTGAGAGCATGATGATATTTTCATCGTTGTAGGGCGGCTGGCCAAATTCAATCGGACGCCCCGGATTGGTCTCAAACCCCCGCAGCCGGGCGGGATTATCATCAATCCGGCGATGGCAGCTGTGGCAATCGAAAAAGGTAAATTCGGGGAACAGGCCGTTGCTGGCCAGATCAGCGCGGCCAAACAGCGCAAGTGAGCGCTGCACCGCTTCGGCTTGCCCGACCGCCCATAACCGCACCCCGTCGCTCTGCGGTTTGCGCGCGGCATAATCTGCGTCGGCATCCCAGTGCTGTTCAAGCGCGGAAAACAGATCAAGCTCGAACGACAAGCGCGGATGCCCCGCCGCCATCATCGCATGGGTGACAAATTGCCCAGACTTGCCGCTGCCATAGTGGCAATCGAGGCAGACTGCGGCGCGCGCTTGCGGATTGTCGAGCGCGATCATGCCGCCAGCGACATTGCCGGCATGGCTCGCGCCAACCGCATAATGGCTGGCGATCCAGCCCGATGCCGCCCCGTGGCAGCCCTCGCAGCCGACCCCGTCCGAAATCTGGAAGCGTTCACCGCGCGGCCCCGCCGGGGTGATGTGGCAGCCCAGACACGCGGCGGCTGAGCCAGCTGAGCCAAGCCCCAGCGTGGCCGCAATCCGCTCACCGCGCGGCGAGATCAATCCGGCGTACGAGCGGCTGTGCGCACCCGCGCGCGATGAAGGTTCCTGCCACAGCCGCAGTTCATCTTGGCGGACGACCGCACCGTTACCTTCGGCGCGGCCATGACAGGTTGATCCGGCGCAGCTTGCCACGCCTTCAAACCGGCCTGCAATTGCGGCGCCTGCGGCCACCAGCAGGAGGACCATGCCAAGCGCCGCGATCAGCATGAGCGCCGCCAGTTTGCGCTGCATTCCTCTTGCCGACATCGTGCCCTCTCCCTGGCCTGTACTCTGACATGGCGCACCGGGCTAAGCAAGGCGCGCGGCGCAATTGAGTGCCCGTTGCCAAGCCCCAGCTCGGCCCCCATAAGCTGCGCGCATGGGGATGGCAGGACCAGCGATAATCGGACGCTTGCCGGGCGGGCGGTGGCTGGCGCTGGCGGCATTGTTCGCGCTGCTGGTGCTGGCCGATTATGGCTGGCTGAACGGCACGCGGATTTTTGATCAGCGCGGCGGTGATATGCTGCTGGCGCTCAACGCCAGGCACCGGCCCATGTCCGACCGAGTGGTGATCATCGATATCGATCAAAAGTCGCTCGAGCAGCTCAATGACGAAGCTGGCAGCTGGCCATGGCCGCGCTCGGTTCACGGCGAACTGATCGAGCAGATCGCGCGGCAGCACCCGCAAGCGATCGCCTTCGATATTCTGTTCAACGAGCCCGATCTCTTTCGCCCCGAACACGATCAAGCCTTTGCCCAGGCGGTCGCGGACCATCCCGAGGTCTGGCTGGCAATGACGCTGAACAGCGACGGGCTGGGTGCGGTGATCAGCGCGCTGCCCCCCGCCGTCGGCGCACAGTCCCTGGGCCGCCCCGCGCCGGGCGCGCGCGCGCCGATCATGCTGCCGCTGGTGGTCGCGCAATATCCCGGTGCGATGCGCGGCGGGCTGATCAATTTCACGCCCGACAGTGACGGTGTTGGCCGCCATCATGCGCTTTACGCGGATCGCAGCGGCTGGCGCTTCCCCTCGCTGGCGGCGCGGATCACTGCGGCGGCGCGGCGCCCGTTGCCAGTCTCGGGCGAAATGCTGCTTAACTGGCGCAGCGGTTGGCGACATATCTCGTATTCCGATCTCTACCGCGATGGACTGCTCGAACATCCGCAGCGCGCGGGTGATGAATTCGCTGGCAAGATCGTGATTATTGGAACCTCGGCCCCGGGGCTGATGGATTTTCGGGTTACCCCACTGGGCAGCACCTATCCGGGGGTCGAAATCCTCGCCACCGCGCTCGATAACTTGGCGCGCGGCGATTGGCTGCGCGAAGTGCCGCGCCCGGCGATGGCCCCGTTGGCGCTGGCGCTGATCGGGTTGCTGACGCTCAGTTTTGCCCGCAACATCGGCGCGCAGCGGCTGCTTATCGCGATGATCGGGCTGACCGGTGCATTGGTCGGGGGAAGCTGGCTGATGCTATCGCGCGGCACCTTTATACCGGTGTTTGGCGCGCTGACCTTTGGCTGGGCTTTTTACCTCGTCGCGACCGGGCTGGCCTACGCGCAGGAACGCGCCCGGCGGCTCAGAACAGCCAGCATGTTCAAGCGCTTCCTTGATCCGCAAGTGGTCACCGCGCTGATCGATCAAGGCGAGATTGACTACCGCAAGTCCGCCGCCGCGCGCGAGGTTAGCGTGTTGTTCTCCGACATTCGCGGCTTCACCGCGCTGTCCGAAGTTACTGCCCCCGAAGCGGTTGTAACGCTGTTAAACGCGTATTTCTCGCGGCAAGTGGGCGTGATTTTCGCCCACTCCGGAACGCTTGATAAGTTCATCGGCGATGCAATTATGGCGTTCTGGGGTGCGCCGGTGGCGCAGCCCGATCACGCCGCTCGCGCGGTCGCAGCGGCGCTCGACATGTCATCCGCGCTCGAAGCCATGCGCGGCGAGCTGGGTGAACTTGGCGCGGGGCTTGAGATCGGGATCGGCGTCCACAGCGGCAGCGCCGTGGTCGGGTTTATCGGTTCGAACGACCGGCTCGATTATACCGCGATTGGCGATACCGTGAACCTCGCCAGCCGGGTCGAAGGCCTGACCAAAGCGATCGCGCGGGTGCTGGTGACCGAGGCCACCCGCGCTGCGGCGGGCGACGTGTTCGACTGGCGCGATTGCGGCCTGCACACGGTAAAAGGCCGCGAGCACGGCGTTCGCCTGTTTGAACCTTCGCGCAAAGCTGTTAGTCTTTGACCCGGGGTCTGCGCCTTGGCCGAGGGAGAGCGGTTGCCATGCATTATGCGCGCGTTGTTCTGCTCGCAGCCGGGTTGATGATCGGGACCGCCGCGCTGGCCAGCGAACGCGGGCTGATGATCCGCGCGGGCGATCTGTTTGAACAGCCATTTATCGACGCCAAAAAACTCGGACCGCTGACCCCCAACCAACCGGTGACCATCATTGAGCGCCGGGGCGGCTGGGTATCAGTCGATGCGGGGGGAAAGCGCGGCTGGGTGCGTTTGCTTAATCTGCGGCTTGAACCCGCGGTCCAGCCCACTGCCGGACGTTCAACGGCGGCGCTACGCACCGGCAGCACCGGCCGCACCGTGGCCACCGGGGTCAAAGGCCTCGACGAAGCGGATATTCGCAGCGCATCGCTCGATCGCGGCCAGCTCGCTCAGCTTGAACTGCTCGGGGTGACGGACGACGCCGCGAAGCAATACGGCAGCCGGAACCAGCTGAAAGAGAGCCTGATCGCTTACCTTAAACCGGGCAAAGCGCCATGATCCGCCCGGCCCGAATGCTCCTGGTACTGCTGAGCGGCGCGGTGCTGATCTCAGCGCCCGCAGCCGCGCAGTTCGGCGCGCTTAACGGGATCATCAACAAGGCCCAAAGCGCGCAAAAGATCGGCGAAGGTTTGCGCAAGATCAGCGAGCCGGAGGAGATCAAAATTGGCGGCGAGCTGGCCGCCATGCTGCTCGGTGCGGCGCCGCTGATCGCCGATCCGGCCAAGCAGCGCTATCTCAACACGCTCGGCCGCTGGCTGGCGCTACACAGCGAACGGCCGGGGCTGCCGTGGAAATTCGGGATTATCGACAGCGACGATTTCAACGCCTTTTCGGCGCCGGGCGGCTATGTGCTGGTGACGCGTGGGCTGTTCGACCGGATGCGGAGCGAGGCCGAACTGGTCGGGGTGCTCGCGCATGAGATCGGGCATGTTGCGCGCAAGCATCATCTGGCGGCGCTGCAAAAAAGCCTGCGCAACCAATCGCTGAGCGAAATGCGCAGCTATTTCAGCATCAGCACTGGCAGCAGCATCGGCGACCGGTTCAGCGCTGCGCTGCTCAGCGCCGGCAAGGATCTCTATGCCCGCGGGCTGGACCAGGATGACGAATTCGAGGCTGACCGGGTTGGTGTCGTCATCGCGGCGCGCTCGGGCTATTCGCCGTGGGGGCTGGCGGGCGTGCTCCAGACCCTGACCGCGACCACGGACGAGAGCAAATACGGCCTGCATAACCGCACCCATCCGCTGCCGCTTGACCGGCTCGTCCGGCTTGATGCGGCGATGGGCACGCGGTTCGACGCTATGCCGGGGCTGGTTGATGATCTGCCGGGGTTCGCTACCCTGCGCCAACCGCCTGCAGCCTTACCAGCCGGGCCAAAGCGCCCGGCCAAGCCGGGACGGCGGCGACCCTGATGGCCATGCAAGGGAGCAGGCTGGCGGGAAATCTGGCACCGATCATGGCCGGGGTGGTGCTAGTCGCATTGGTGGCCGCGCTGCAATTGTTGCATCTGCCCACGCTCGACCGGTTCGGCTTGCTGCTGTTCGACAGTTACGAGCGCGCCGCGCCGCGCGCCTATGAAGATGCCCCAGTGCGCGTGGTCGATATCGACGATGAGAGCATTCGCCGCTTGGGTCAGTGGCCGTGGCCGCGCAGCGAGATTGCCCGACTGACTGACCGGCTCGGCCAAGCCGGGGCTTCGGTGGTAGCCTTCGACATCGTTTTTTCCGAGCCTGACCGCACCTCGCCCGCGCGAATCGCCGATCAGCTGGCGCGCGGCGGCGCGGCACCTGCGGTGATCGAGACGCTGCGCCGTTTGCCCGACCATGATGCCGCGCTGGCGCAAAGCTTTGCCGCCACCCCGGCGGTGCTCGGCTATTTCCTGATCAACGATCGCGCCGGGCCACCAATTGCGGCCAAGGCTGGGTTCGCCGTTGGCGGATCGGCCCCCGGCGCGGCGGTGCCAAGCTTTCAACGCGGGATCGAATCGCTGCCGGTACTTAGCGCCAGTGCGACCGGGAGCGGTTCGATCAGCCTGGCTGCGGACAGCGACGGGATCGTCCGCACGGTCCCGCTGATCGCGCGGCAGGGCCAGCAACTGCTGCCATCGCTATCGCTGGAGGCGCTGCGCGTGGCGCAAGGGGCCGGGTCGATCCTGGTCAAAACCAGCGACGCCAGCGGCGAATTGCGCGGTGCGCCGGGGCAAGTGGTGGCGATCAAGGTTGGCGAGTTTGAGATCCCGACCACCGCTGCGGGCGGGCTGTGGCTACACTACACCAAGCCGATGCCAGTGCGGACGATCCCGGCCTGGAAGATCCTTGATGGTGCGGTTTCACCGGCCGAGCTCGAACAGGCGGTCGGGGGGAAGATCGTGTTTGTCGGCGCGGGTGCGATTGGTTTGCGCGATCTGATCTCGACCCCGCTGCGCGACAAGGAACTGGGCGTGATGGCGCACGCGCAGGCGGCCGAGCAAGTGATCCTGGGGCGCTACCTGCAACGGCCCGACTGGGCCCCCGGGGTTGAGCTGGGGCTGATCCTGCTGCTTGGTCTGGGGCTGGCGTTGCTGCTGCCCCGGCTCGGCGCGTCGCTGGGCGCGCTGCTGGTGTTTGGCGGGGTGGCGCTGGCAGTCGGCGGCAGCTGGCTAGCGTTCACCCAGCGCGGCTTCCTGCTTGATCCGGCTTACCTCGTGCTGGTGCTGGCCATGGTCTATTCGGCGCAGACCGTGCTGGTGTTCTACCGCGAAGAGCGGCGCCGCGCTTATATCCACTCGGCCTTTGACCGCTATCTTTCGCCCGAACTGGTCCGGCGGATTGCGGCTGATCCGGGGCGGCTGGAGCTCGGCGGGGAAGAGCGCGAAATGACCGTGCTGTTTGCCGATGTGCGTAATTTTTCCGGCATTTCCGAACACCTCGCGCCCAAAGAACTAATCGGCTTCCTGATCGCGCTGCTGACCCCGCTGTGCGATGTGCTGCTGGCGCGCAAGGCGACCATCGACAAGTTTATCGGCGATGCCATCGTTGCCTTTTGGAACGCCCCGCTGGATGATCCCGATCAGCACCGCAACGCCGCCCGCGCCACGCTCGAAATGATCCGCAAGCTGGACGCGCTTAACGCTGGCGAAGGCCGCGATCCGGCGATCACCTGGCCCGGCCCGGTCAAGATCGGGATTGGACTCAATTGCGGGTTGTGCTGCGTTGGCAATATGGGCTCAGCCCAGCGGCTATCCTATTCACTGATCGGCGACACCGTGAACCTCGCCTCGCGGATCGAAGGTCTGACCAAGTTCTATGGGGTGCCGATCGCAATTGGCAGCGCGTTGCGGGATCATCTGGGTGAGTTTGCAGTGCTCGAACTTGACCGGGTCAAAGTGATCGGCCGTGATACGCCGGAGCGGGTCTTTGCATTGCTGGGTGACGAAATTTTGGCCACGGATGCCGCGTTTTGCGCCCTGCGCGAGTGCCACGAGGCGATGTTGGCGGCCTATCGCGCCGGCAACTGGGCCGAGGTTGGCGGATACTTGCCCGAGCTGAACGCGCAAGCCGCAAGCTTCGGCCTCACACCGCTTTATGCGATTTACGCCGAACGGATCGAGACGCTCAGCGCCAACCCGCCGCCCCAGGGTTGGGACGGGGTATACGAAGCCCGCAGCAAATAACTCTAGCCCACACCCGGCTGACCCGAAACTTGGCCGCGCGGCACTGGCGGCGGAGTAAATTGCGGCTTGCCATTTCCACTCCCACCAAAGCCGGGCAAAACAGTAGGCAGCAGGTTGAGCAGTCCGCGCAGCCC
>JANMBA010000215.1:0-5893 GCA_031360105.1 Novosphingobium sp. | reverse complement strand
GCTATAACGCGCATCCGGGCCAGCAGGCCTTGCACCGCGCCCTCAAATTGGACCAATCCCGATCACGATGACCAACGCCGCCGAAGGGGAAATTGTCCAGTTTGACAACGTCGGGCTGCGCTATGGCACTGACCGCGAAGTGCTGAGCGACGTTTCGTTCACGTTGTTCCCCGGCAGTTTCTATTTCCTGACCGGGGCCAGCGGCGCGGGCAAGACCTCGCTGCTCAAGCTGCTGTATCTGGCGCAGCGTCCTTCGCGCGGGATGATCCGGATGTTTGGAACCGACGCGATTACCCTGCCGCGCGACCGGCTGCCGGGCTTTCGCCGCCGGTTCGGGGTGGTGTTTCAGGATTTCCGGCTGGTCGCGCATCTCTCGGCGTTCGATAATGTTGCGTTGCCGCTGCGGGTTTCGGGGGTCAGCGAGCGCGATCTTGCCAAGCCGGTCGCCGATATGCTCGAATGGGTCGGACTGACCGAACGGATGCACGCGCAGCCCGCGCAGCTCTCGGGCGGTGAGCAGCAACGCGTGGCGATTGCCCGCGCGGTGATCCACCGCCCCGAAATGCTGATCGCCGATGAGCCAACCGGCAACGTCGATCCCGATATGGCGGTAAAGCTGCTGCGGCTGTTTGAGGCGCTTAATCGGCTCGGGACCACGGTGGTGGTCGCCACGCATGACGTTCACTTGCTCAAGAAAGTGCCAGAATCGTTGATCATGCGGCTCGATAAAGGGCGGTTGTCCGATCCGACCGGCGCGCTGCGTTACCCGCCGCGCCCGCGCCCACGCGCTGTCTCCGCCCCTGACGAGCTGGACTGAGCCAGTGGCCTCTTCCTTATCCCGGCTCTGGCGCCGCCAACGCGAGACCGAATTGCTGCCCGAGGGACGGCTATCGGGGCCGATGCCGTGGGTGATCGCGATCATGGTCGCGCTAACGGTGATTGCGGCCGCGGCTGGCCTCGCGTTCAGCAACACCGCGCGCAATGCCTCAGACGCCTTGTCGGGCGGGGTGACCGTGCAAGTCGTCAATGCCAACCCGGCCGAGCGCGACCGCCAAGCGCAAGCAGTGCTGCGCGCGCTGCGCGATACGCCCGGGGTGATCGAGGCGTCGCTGGTGTCGCAGGATGAGATTGACCGGCTGATCGAGCCGTGGCTCGGGGCTTCGGCCAGCGGCGATGCCGGGATTCCAGTGCCCGCGCTGGTCGATGCGCGGTTGCACGATGCGGTGACTGGCGAAACGCTGGGCGCGCTGCGGCAACTGCTCCGTCAGGTGGCCCCGGCAGCGCGGGTCGATGCCCAGTCATCCTGGCTCAAGCCGGTGTTCAGCGCGGTTGATACGCTGCGCTGGCTATCGCTGGCCTTGGTCGCTTTGCTCGGCGTAGCGCTGGGTGCGGCGGTGCTGCTGGCGGTGCGCAATGCGCTGGGCAGCAACCGCGATACGATCGAGATCGTTCACTTGCTGGGCGGCACCGATGGCCAGATCGCGCGGATTTTCCAGCGCGCGATCGGTTATGATGCGGCGGTCGGCGGCGCGGTCGGGCTGGCGCTGGGGCTGGTGGTGGTGCTGGCGCTGGGCCAGCAATTTGCCGCGCTGGGGGCCGGGCTGGTCAGCTCGGGCGCGCTGGGGTGGAGCGATTGGGTGCTGCTGGCATTGATCCCGGTCGCGGGTGTGATCCTGGCCATGTTCACCGCGCGCCAGACGGTAGTGCGCGCCCTGCGCAAGATGCTGTAAGGGATCCAGGATGCTACGCCGGATTCTCTCGTTGATACTGCTTGCCTGGGCGCTGGGGTTCATTGCCTTCGCGCTGTTGCTGGCGCGTCCGGCCGGGGCCGTGCGCAGCCAAGCGGTGGTCGTGCTGACCGGCGGGGCCAAGCGGGTTGACCGCGGGCTGGAGGTGCTGCGCCAAGGCTGGGCGCCGCAGCTGTTCGTCTCGGGTGTTGACCGCGAGGTTAAGCCGGGCGAATTTGCCGCCCAGTTCAAAGTCAGCCCGGCGCAGATGGCCTGCTGCGTCACCCTGGGCTTCGCGGCGATCGACACCGAAACCAACGCCCGCGAAACCGCGATCTGGATGCGTAAAAATCATCTTACAACGATCCGCTTGGTGACCAGCGATTGGCACATGCGCCGCGCGGTCCTCGAACTGCGCGATGCAGTGCCGGATGGCGTGACAATTATTGAGGATGCGGTGCCGACCAAGCCGACTATGCGGACCCTGTTTCTGGAATATCATAAACTGATCGCACGCTGGATCGCGCAGCGGGTCAGCGGCTGATATGGCCCGCAGTGATCGCGCGACCATCGGCGAAGTGCTGCGCAGCCTGCTGTTTTATGCGGTGTTCTACTTCGGCAGCGTGTTCGTGGTGCTCGCCTGCGTGTTCACGCTGCTGTGCACTTCGCGTGAGACGTTTCGCCGCACGGTCGATAGCTGGTCGCTGTTTCACCGCTGGTGCCTGCGCCATATCCTGCACATCACGATCCGCGTTGAAGGCCAACTGCCACTGGGATCAGTATTCGTGGCGATGAAGCATGAGAGCTTTTTTGAGGCGATCGATTTGCCGCAAGTGCTGCCGTTTCCCGGGGTTTTCGCCAAAGCCGAGCTGATGCGGATCCCGCTGTGGGGGCTGGCCGGGGATCGCTACGGCTTGGTCACGGTTGACCGCGAACAGGGCGCGCGGGCGCTGCGCCATATGATGATCGCCGCCAAACAGATCAGCGGCGAGGGCCGCCCGCTGGCGATTTTCCCCGAAGGTTCGCGCACCGCGCATGGCACTCAGCCCGAGCTTAAGTCCGGGTTTGCCGGGATTTACAAGCTACTCGGCTTGCCAGTGGTGCCAATCGCGGTCGATGCCGGGCTGCTGTATCACCGGCGGTGGAAGCGTGCCGGAGTGATCACGTACCGGATCGAGCCGCCGGTCCCGCCCGGGCTGCCCCGGCCCGAAGCCGAAGCGCGGGTTCATCGCGCAATCAATGTGCTGAACCTGGATTAGCCGCAGCCCGCGCGTTAGCTGCGCGTGACGGTGACCAGCTGGTTGACCAGTTCGGCCAAGCCGAAGCTTGATAGAAACGAGCTGTCGGCGGCGTCGCGCCCTACGCCGATCCGGGCGATTTCATCGGGCCGGGCCATGCCGGTCGCATCGACCAGATGCCATGCTCCGCCCAGATACACTTCCGCAACGGCATGAAAATCGGGCGGATTGACGTCGGGGGCATAGACGCTGGCGTAGCGCGCGGGGATCGCGGCGGCGCGGGCCATGCTGACCAGCACATGGGCGTAATCGCGGCATACCCCTTGACGGGTCAGGAAGCTGTCAGCGGCCGAGGTTGAGGCGTTGCTGGCGCCGGGGGTATAGGTGAAATGCTCGGCGATCCAGTCGCGCATGGCGGCAATGCACGCTCCCCCCGACAACGTGCCAAATTCGGTCTGGACGAAGGTGCCGAACAGGTCCGATGGGCAAAACCGCGAGGGCATCAGGTAATCGATCACCTCACCCGGCAGCAAATGCGCGTCGGTGCCGGGGAGCTGATCGATCGCCAGCACATTGCGTTCGATTTCGACCACGGTGGTATAATCGATCATCAGCCGTCCAGGCCCCACGCGCAGCCAGATCCGCTCGCCAATTTCGTCGTGACCGGGCACCCGCGCAAAGTGTTCGACCGGGCTGATCCCGATGGCGGGACCGATCACCCGCTGATCGGGCAACAAAGCTGCCTCAATTTGCAGCAGCACGTCGGTTGGCTCGGAGAAATCGTACGCGAGCCAGGTCTGGATGGTCAGGGGCATTGTTGGTCTAATGCCCCAATTGATCAGTAAGATCCCGCACGATCAGGAATTTTTGTGATCGCTGCGCCCGAAATCGGGGCGGGCATCGTCTTGGCCCAGCTCGATGATCGAGCGGCGGATGTCGCGGGTGCGCGCGAAGTGATCAAACAATTGTGCACCATCGCCGATCCGGATCGCGCGTTGCAGCGCGGTCAGGTCTTCGGTGAAGCGCTGGAGCATTTCCAGCACTGCGTCCTTATTGGTCAGGAACACATCGCGCCACATCGTCGGATCGGAGGCGGCGATCCGGGTGAAATCGCGAAAGCCGCCGGCCGAATACTTGATCACCTCGCTCTCGGTCACCCCTTCAAGGTCCGAGGCGGTGCCGACGATGGTGTATGCAATTAAATGCGGCAAATGGCTGGTTACCGCCAGCACCAGATCGTGGTGCGAGGCGCTCATCAGTTCGATCCGCGCGCCCAATGCTTCCCAAAATGCGGCCAGCGCGGCGACGTGTGCGGGGTCAGCGCCATCGGGCGGGGTGAGGATGCACCAGCGCTGCTGAAACAGACTGGCAAAGCCCGCATCGGGCCCCGACCGCTCAGTCCCGGCGACCGGATGCGCCGGGATGACCGTGTGCCCCGGCAGCGCGGCGGCGAGCGTGGTGGCGACAGTTTGCTTGCTGGAGCCGACATCGCTGATGATTGCTCCGGCGGGCAAGACCGAGGCAAATTCCGCCGCTGCCGCGCCCATCGCACCAACCGGAACGCACAGCACCACCAGATCGGCCGTGCGCACTGCATCGGCAGACGTGTCGCAGACTTGATCGACCAACTGGCGGGCACTGGCCCGGGCTCGCGCGGCAGGGTCGGCATCATAGCCGGTCGTCGTCACGCCGGGCAGATGTTCACGCACTGCCAGCCCGATTGAGCCGCCCAGCAGGCCAAGCCCGATGATCGCAACGCGCTGGAAGGTCACCGGGCGCGCTCCGCTGCGGCGCGCAAAAGTGCCGCGATGGCATCCATCTGCTCGGCCGTGCCGATCGTGATCCGCAGCGTATGGCCCAGCCCCTGTCCGGGTAGCCAGCGGGTCATGTAGCCCGCCTCGCTCAGCGCGCGGTACGCTGCTTCGCCGCTCAGCGCGCCTTCGAACACCACCAGCACGAAATTGGCCTCGCTTGGCACCATCCGCAGGCCGTGATTGCCCAGCGCTGCTACCGCCGCTCCGAAGCGCTCGCGCACTTCGGCGTTATGGCGGCGCGATTGTTCGACGAAGCCCTGATCGCCCAGCGCGGCGAGCGCGGCGGCCTGTGCCGTATTAGCGACGTTGAATGCGCCGCGCAGCCGGTTCAGCACCTCAATCAATGCCGGCGCGCCAGTGCCCCAGCCAACCCGCTCACCGGCGAGCCCATAAGCCTTCGAAAATGTTCGCGTCACTAGCACGTTGGGATAAGAAGCCGCCAATTCGAGCGAACCGTCATCCTGCTCGGGCGCGACATATTCGGCATAGGCCTGATCGAGCACCAGCAGCACATCGGCGCGCAGCGCTGCGTGGAGCCGGGCGATCTCGGCACGCGGCAAGTAAGTGCCGGTTGGGTTGTTGGGATTGGCGACCAGCACGACGCGGGTGTGCGGGGTCACGCAGACCAGCAGCGCATCGACATCGTTGGCGTAATCGCGCGCCGGAGCTTCGACCGGTTCAGCTCCGCAGCGCCGCGCGACGATATCGTATAAGGAAAAGCTGAACTGCGAAAACAGCACTTCGTCGCCCGGCCCGGCATAACCACTGGCCGCCAGATACAGCAGCTCGCCAGATCCCGCGCCCATGATAATCTGCGCTGGGTCAATCCCGTAATGTGCGCCCAAAGCCGCTCTTAACGCGGTGCTATCGCTATCTGGATAGCGCGACGGATGCTCTGCCTCAGCTCGCGCGGCCAGGGCCAGCGGGCTGCACCCCAGCGGATTTTCGTTGGCTGACAGTTTGGCGACCACGTGCCCGTCATCGCCCGCAGCTTTGCCGGGAACATAGGCGTGGATACCGGCGATCCAGGGTTTGGGAGCGGGGGTGACAGACATGGCGCGCTGCCCTTAGCAGGCTTGGCGGCAATTGACAGATCAGAACGCCTCGCTCAAGC
>JANMBA010000210.1:0-3852 GCA_031360105.1 Novosphingobium sp. | reverse complement strand
TGTCAGGCTTCGTCCTGCCAGCGCCACACCCGCCACAGCCACACTGCAATCGCCAGCACCACGATCCCGCCGATCAGCGCTCCGGCGAACTGGTGCAATTCGGCAAAATATCCTGCGAGCCATTTGCCGCCATAGATCAGCAGGGTGTTCCACACCGCCGCCCCGGCAAAGGTGAACACCAGAAATTTCCAGGGCTGCATGTGGCTGAGCCCGGCGGGAAGCGAGATCATCGTCCGCAGCAACGGCGAAAAACGCATCACGAACACCACCCACTGGCCATGCCGCTGGAAGAATTTGCTCGCCCCTTCAACATCGCTCCAGCGCATCGTCAGCCAGCGGCCCCAGCGCCGCACGAACGGCTCAAGCCTATGGTAACCTAGCCGGTCGCCCGCCAGGAACCACAGATAATTGCCTAATGTGGAGCCAATCGTTCCGGCAATCAGCAGCGGCCAGAAAGTCATGGTTCCGCGCGCCACTGCAATCCCGCCCGCGCCCATGATCAGTTCGCTGGGGATCGGCGGAAACGCGTTCTCAATGAACATCAGCAGCGCGATGCCCCAATAGCCGCCCTGTTCGATCAGGTGGATAATCCAGTCAGCCACGGTGGCTCAGCCCCGCCCAAGCCGCCGCTCGATAGCCGCCCAGATCAGCGCCGGGGTATCCGTCCCGTTGAACTTGTCGATGGCCACAATCCCGGTGGGCGAAGTCACGTTGATCTCGGTCAGCCACTTACCGCCGATCACGTCGATCCCCACGAACACCAGTCCGCGTGCCTTAAGCTCTGGCCCCATCGCGGCGCAGATTTCCTCCTCGCGTGTGGTCAGCGTGGTAGCTTCGGCATAGCCGCCTTGCGCCAGGTTAGAGCGGAATTCGCCCGCGCCCGGACGGCGATTGATTGCTCCGGCAATCTCGCCGTCAACCAGCACGACGCGTTTGTCACCTTCACTGATTTCGGGCAGGAATGGCTGGAACATATGCGGTTCGATCCAGGCATTGTCGAACAGCTCGATCAGCGCAGCCAGATTGCTGCCATCGGCAGGCACGCGGATCACGGCCTTGCCGCCGTTACCGTGGAGCGGCTTCATCACCAGATCACCGGGATGCCGCGCATGGAAATCGCGCACATCATCGATCCGGCGCGCGATCAAGGTTGGCGGCATATAGTGCGCAAAATCCAGCACAAAAACTTTTTCAGGGGCGCCACGTACGCTGGCGGGATCATTGACTACCAGCGTCTGGCCCTCAAGCCGCTCAAGCAGATGGGTCGCGGTGATGTAACTCAGGTCGAATGGCGGATCCTGCCGCATAAGCACCACATCAACATCGCGGACCAGATCAATCCGGCGGCGCTCATCAGCGCTGAAATGGTTGCCCAGCTCGCGCCGCATGGTCACCGGCGCGGCCCACGCGGTCAAACGGCCGCTCTCATAAGCGAGCGACTTGACGTCGTAATGATACAGACTGTGCCCGCGCGCCTGCGCGGCGAGCATCAGCGCAAAGCTTGAATCGCCGGCGATGTTGATCGTTTCAAGCGGGTCCATCTGGACAGCGACGCGCAAGCTCATGGTAATCGGAAACTCCGCTTAGGGCAGCAATACATTCGCCATGTGGCGAGGGAACCGCCCCGGCGCAAGCAGCACGACATCGATCCGCTGCTGATCCCCGGTTCTGCTATAGCGATGCCCCACCGCTTCTGCCGCAGCCAGCACCCGGCGGAGACGATACGCGTCAATCGCATGATCAAGGTCGGCTGCCGTAGCGCGCCATTTGACCTCGATAAAGGCAACCACCGCGCCGCGCCGCGCGATCAGATCTATCTCACCTCGCGGGGTTTTGACCCGGCGCGCCAGAATGCGCCAGCCTTTAAGCCGCAAATACCATGCCGCCAGAGTTTCTCCGCGCCGCCCCCGCGCCTCCCGCTCGGCCCGATTGGTCACTTGAGTTCGAGCGCACGCGCATACAGCGCCTTGCGGTCAAGCCCGGTGGCGCGCGCCACTTCGGCGGCGGCTTGCGACGGTTTCAGCTGGATCAGCGCCGCGCGCAGCAGCGCTTCTGCGTCGGCCTCGCTCGCCTCGGCCGCAACCGGCGGCGCAATCAGCAGCACGATTTCCCCCTTGGGCGGATGCGCGCCATAATAGGTAATCAGCTCAGCTGGAGCGCCATTGCGGCATTCCTCGAACTTCTTGGTCAGCTCGCGCGCCACCGCCACTGCCCGTCCCGGCAGTTCCTCGGCAATCGCGCCAAGCGACGCGGCTAGGCGCGGCGCGGTTTCGTAAAACACCAGCGTGGCTTTGACCGCGCCCAGCTCGCGCAGAACCTCGCGCCGGGGCTTGTCCTTACTTGGCAAAAAGCCAGCAAAAAGGAACCGGTCACTCGGCAGTCCCGCCAGCGTCAGCGCCACAATTGCCGCGCTCGGCCCCGGCACACTGGTCACTGCGATGCCGCGTTCGCGCGCCGCCACGACCAACTGATAGCCCGGATCCGAAATCAGCGGCGTTCCCGCGTCGCTGACCAGCGCCAGCGGCACGGTCGCGGCGAGGCCAAGCAGATGTTCGCGGGTCGCATCGCTCGCATGATCATCATAGCGGATCAGTTTTTGCTTGAGCCCCAGATGATGCAGCAGCTTACCGGTAACCCGCGTATCTTCACAAGCCACCGCAGTTACGCCACCGAGCACCGCCATGGCCCGCGCTGAAACATCACCCAGATTGCCAATTGGCGTGGCGACAATATAGAGGCCGGGTTCAAGTGGCTGGATCATGGCGTGGACCATGGACTGACCCGAGGGGAGCGACAAGGCATGTTCGAGCATCGTTTGAATCGGCGAAAGCTGCTGTTGCTGGCCACTGTCAGCGTGCTGGCCGGCTGCAAAGTAATCCCCAAAGGCCCGCGCGCAACGCCGCCGCCGGTAGCCGGACCCAGTGACGCGCTGCCCAAGGATCAGCAGCGCCAGCGGATCGCGCTGCTGGTACCGCTGACCGGGCCGCAAGCTGCCTGGGGTGAATCGATTGCCAATGCGACCACGATGGCGCTGCTCGATACCAACGCCAAAAGCATCCGCATCACCACCTATGACACGGCCAGCGGCCCCGCTGCTGCGGCCAGTAAAGCGATGAAGGAAGGCAACAAACTGATCCTCGGCCCGCTGCAATCGGGCGATATTCCGGCGGTTGCGGCCATTGCCCGCGCCGCCAAAGTACCACTGATCACTTATTCCAGCGAAGCCGATATGGCTGCGCGCGACGTGTTCATGCTTGGCACCAGCAGCGCCAACGCGATTGAACGCGTGGTCGAATATGCGCGTTCGCGAGGGGTCAACCGGTTTGCGTTGCTCGCGCCCAAAGGTGGCTATGGCACGCGCGCGACAGCGGCTTATACCGCAGCGGTCAAGGCGGCGGGCGGCACTATGGTCGCCAGTCAAAGCTATGACCGCTCGAACAGCTCGATCGTCAGCGCCGCCACGCGGCTGCGCACGCGCGGCGGTTATGACGCGGTGCTGATTGCGGATTCGGGCAAATACGCCGCGCTGGCCGCGCCGCAACTCAAAGTACTCGGGTCGGCTGGTCCGCGGATCCTGGGCACCGAGCTGTGGAGCGGCGAGCTGGTGGTGAGCAAAACCCCGGCGCTGCGCGGGGCGTGGTTCGCGGCAATTTCAGACGTGCGGTTCGGGCGGTTTGCCACAAGTTACAAAACCCGGTTCGGCAGCTCGCCTTATCGGCTGGCAACTTTTGGCTATGACTCTGTCTTGCTGGCGGTGCGGATCGCGCGGGATTGGCGGATCGGCGCGCCCTTTCCGACCGCGCGGATGACCGATCGCGATGGGTTCCTTGGCCTCGACGGGCCGTTCCGGTT
>JANMBA010000185.1:0-2841 GCA_031360105.1 Novosphingobium sp. | reverse complement strand
GACAAGATCATGGCGGCCAACCAGCAGACCCCGGAAATCGAAGATGTCTCGGTCTTCCCGATGGCGATGCCGATGATCGCTGGCCCCGGATCGATCGCCACGATGATGCTGCTGACCCAGCGCGCGCAGGGGACTGCCGAGACGCTGGTAGTGCTCGGCGCGCTGGGCGCGGTGATGCTGTTGACGCTGG
Organism: Novosphingobium sp.; assembly: GCA_031360105.1. Lineage (GTDB taxonomy): Bacteria > Pseudomonadota > Alphaproteobacteria > Sphingomonadales > Sphingomonadaceae > Novosphingobium. The sequence goes on along the minus strand of JANMBA010000185.1, from coordinate 2,651 downwards.
GGGCCTTGGCTGCGGCCGGGCCATTGATGAAGCTGCTCGGCACGCGGGTCGAAGCGGTGATCACCCGGCTGCTTGGCGTGCTGTTGGCGGCCTTGGCCGCGCAATATGTGATCGATGGGTTGAAAGCAGTGCTGGCATCGGCATGAGCGCGCCGGGCGAACTTGGCAACGGCGGACTGCCGATTGCCGGGTTTGCCGATCTTGCGGCGTTTTCGCAATGGCTCGAACAGCAGCCAGCGAACAGCCCGGGACTGTGGCTGCGGCTCGCCAAGAAAGGCAGCGTGACTGAGAGCCTGTCGAAGCAGCAGGCGATCGATGCCGCGCTTTGCCACGGCTGGATCGACGGCCAGCTCGGCACTTACGACGCGAACCATTTCCTGGTCCGGTTCACCCCGCGCCAGCCGCGCAGCAAATGGTCGCAGATCAACTGCACCCGGGCGGAGCAGCTGGTCGGCGAGGGCCTGATGCAGCCTGGCGGCTTGGCGCAAGTCGCCGCCGCCAAAGCCGACGGACGCTGGGATGCTGCTTATGCTCCGGCGAGTACCGCCACGGTGCCGGACGATCTGCAGGCGGCTCTCGATGCCAGTCCAGTGGCCGCAGGCTTCTTTGCCACGCTGACCGGAGCCAATCGCTATGCCATCCTCTACCGCATCGGGTCGGTCAAACGGTCCGAGACCAGAGCCCGCAAAATCGCCGGCTTTGTCTCAATGATGGAGCGCGGCGAAACCATCCACGGCTAAGCGTGTAGCGGCATCAGCCTAACGACGCTGGCGTCTGATCTCGCACAGCACAAAGCGTCCGGCGATCCGTTTGTGATAGTACAACGTCAGCCCGTCAGCCGACAGACTTGGCGCTTCGACATGGCCCGCAATACCAGCCACCGGCTGCGGCGAACCGAATGGTTGGCCCAGGCTGCTTCGCGCCGCCCGCATGATCACCGGTTCGGGATGGCCCATATCCTCGACGCGGGTAAAGAACAGCTCAAGCCCATCGCGCGAAATCGCCGCCGCATAGTTGAGCGCGCCCTGATTGACCTTGGCCAGCAAGACGTCGCTGTCCGGACTATAGCGGAAACCATCGCTGCTCTTGCGAGCCAGCACGATTCTGGCGCTGTCGGGATAGGGCTTGCCGCTGAACCGGCCTTCGCTGACCCACAGCGATTGGCCGTCCCACGCCACTTCGGCATCGAACTGGACTATCCCGGGACGCTTCGATGAGACCCCGGCGACCAACTTGGGTGCAGCACGGCCGCCATTGCTGGCGCTGTAAAGCGTAGAAAGACTTTTGGCGTAGCTGCGCAGCGAGATAAGATAGAGCGTGCCGTCGCGATCGAGGCTGGCCACCCCGTCGAGCGTTTTGCTGTTGGCTTGGGCCAGCGCTGCAGGCTTGGCAAAGCTGCCATCAGCCTTGCGCGGCGCGCTGAACAGATCGGTATCGAAGCCCGGTGCATTGCTCGAATTGAACAGCATTTGGCGGCCATCGGGGGTAATGAACGGCTCCATCGCATCGCCTGCATAGTCCGGCAGCGCGATCTGCTGTTCGCTTTTGAAGCCTTGATAGGCCGCTCGGCCCGCTTCCGGCGTCAAGGCCTGTAGAGCTGCCATGCCCATCCCGAACGCAGCGGCCAAAACCGCCAGAATGCGCAGTCCGGTGCCGATCATTGCAAGGTCACCCGGCCGTCATCGCTATCGCGCCGACCGAAAAATTGCATCAGCTGCACCAGCAATTCGCACCGCGCCGTCAGTCCATCGGCTTCGAGCAGCGCCTGTTTCGCGGCAGCATCGAACGGGGCGATCTGGCTGACCCCGTCGATCAGCGATTCGTCGTCAAGCCGCGCGACGGCGTCCCAATCGACCGCATAGCCTTGCGCATCGGCAAACCGCCGGGCTTCGCGCTCAAAGCTGGCCCGCTCGATCGGGGCCAGCGCCGGGTTGTCCTCCTCGCTCAGCAGCTCAGCTTCGATCTGGCGGAACGGGGTTGTGACATCCAGTTCGCGCAGCAGGCGAAAGCGCGCTTCGCCGCCCAGCACCAGATTGAACCCGCCATCGTCAAGCGCTTCAAACTCGCCGATCTTGCCCAGACAGCCGACCCGGTACAGCGGCGCGCCGTCCTCAGCCCCGGTCTTTTGCAGGCCAATCCGGGGTTGGATCATCCCGATCAACCGATCGCGTGCCAGCGCATCCTTGATCAGCGCCTTATAGCGCGGCTCAAAGATGTGCAGCGGCAGTTGCAGCCCGGGGAACAGGATCGCGCCCTGCAACGGAAAGATTGAGATGCGCAAATGCCCGGCCCTAGCCGAACAGCAGCAAGGACAGGCGGCGGCGCTGGGCGGCGACCCACGGATCTTCCAGCCCAACGGCAGCGAATATTTGCAGCAGCTTGGCGCGCGCAGCACCCTCGTTCCATTCGCGGTCCTCTCCGATCATCGCCAGCAAGGTGTCGGCGGCAGCGTCGCGGTCACCGGCGGCAAAGGCCGCTTCGCCATAGGCCAGCCGCGCGGCCATATTTTCCGGCGCGGTAGCGGCGGCCTTGAGTGCGGCCAAGGCGGCGTCATCGGGCTTGTTCCTGGCCAGCTCCAACCCGGTCAGCGCGCGCGTTACGTCAGCGTCGCTGGCCAGTTCGGGCGGCAGCGCGGCGGCGACCGCCTCGGCC
>JANMBA010000154.1:0-1698 GCA_031360105.1 Novosphingobium sp. | reverse complement strand
CGTGCGGATCGGCTTGATGGTCAGGCCCCCGCCTCCTTCAGACTTAGCGCCAACCGCATCGCGCATATCGACAAGGAAGATCGACAGGCCTTCGGTCTTGCTCGCTACTTGGTCGCGCGGGGTGGTGCGCGCCAGCAGCAGCATCAGGTCCGAATGTTCGGCCCGGCTGGTCCAGATCTTCTGGCCGTTGATCACGTAATGATCGCCGTCGCGCACCGCCACCGTGCGCAGGCTGAGCGTATCGGTGCCGCTGGTCGGCTCGGACACCCCGAACGCCTGAAGCCGCAGCGAACCATCGGCGATACCGGGCAGGTACTGGGCCTTTTGCGCTGGCGAGCCATAGCGCAGGAGCGTGTTCATAATGTACATCTGCGCGTGCGCGCTGGCACCGTTGCACCCGGCTGACTGTATTTCCTCCATGATCACCGCCGCCGCATCCAGCTTCAGCCCCGAGCCGCCGAATTCTTCGGGGATCAGTGCGGCGAGGAACCCGGCCTTGGTCAAGGCATCGACGAATTCGCCAGGATAAGCCCGCTCTCGGTCCTTCTTGCGCCAGTATTCGCCGGGGAATTCCGCGCACAGCGCCTGCACCGCGCGGCGGATTTCGGCGATATCGTCGGTCCCGCTCATGCGGCGCGCTCGAACACTGCAGCGATCCCCTGGCCGCCGCCGATGCACATCGTCTCAAGGCCGTATTTGCCCCCGCGCCGGACCAGTTCGCGGGTCAGGTTGGCGAGGATTCGTCCGCCGGTGGCGCCAATCGGGTGGCCCAGCGAAATGCCCGAACCGTTCACGTTGAGGAGGTCATGGCGGCTGTCATCATCAGCCCAGCCCCAGCCCTTGAGGCACGCCAGCACTTGCGGCGCGAAAGCTTCGTTGAGCTCGATCAGGTCCATATCGGCCATCGCCAAGCCATTGCGCGCAAACAGCCGCTCGGTCGCGGGAACCGGGCCGTAGCCCATCCGGCTGGGGTCAACCCCGGCGGCCGCGGATGAGTGGAACCAGGCAATCGGCTCAAGCCCCAGCTCGTCCAATTTATCCTCAGCCACCACCAGGCAGGCGGCGGCGGCATCGTTCTGCTGGCTGGCATTGCCCGCGGTTACAACGCCGCCCTCCAACGGCCGCAGCTTGCCAAGCGATTCTGCCGTGGCATCGGCGCGGTAGCCTTCGTCGTGATCGAACACGATCGGATCACCCTTTTTCTGCGGGATCGATACCGGCACCAATTCGTCGGCGAACTTGCCCGCCGCCCAGGCCGCAGCGGCGCGTTGGTGACTGCGCGCGGCATAAACATCGCAAGCATCACGGCTGATCGCAAAGTCACTCGCGAGGTTCTCCGCCGTCTCGATCATGCCCGATATCACGCCGAAGCGTTCGGCCGGCTGGCTCATCACCCGGCCGCGCGTCAACCGGTCGTGCAGCGTCAAATTGCCTGCGCGCACGCCTTTGCGAATGTCGGTGCTGTAATGCTCGACGTTCGACATACTTTCGCACCCGCCCGCGACCACCACGTCGCTCATCCCGGTCTGGACCATCATCGCGGCGTTGATCACCGCTTGCAGCCCCGAACCGCAACGCCGATCAAGCTGATAACCGGGCACCTCGATCGGCAGTCCGGCGGCCAGCCACGCCCAGTGCCCGATGCACGGCGCTTCGCCGTTGCCATAGCCTTGGCTGAACACCACGTCATCGACGCGC
>JANMBA010000101.1:0-6840 GCA_031360105.1 Novosphingobium sp. | reverse complement strand
CGCAGCGCTGGACGCTGGTGCTGCTGGTCTGGGCACTGATCCTGAGCTGGAGCCAACCATGGCTGACCCGCTACCGCCAAGGCCCGCTGGAGTGGCTGTGGCGCAGTTTGACTGAGTGGCGGGTGTTGGGGTTTCGGCGGTGATGGAACGTCTGGAATCGACCCGAAAGCGCATGGTACGCTTTTTGCTTATCTGACTTCAGAATTTCCGTTCGAAGCCGACCAACAACCGGGCCTGTCCGCTTGTGACGTCTCGGGCTGCACCAAATGCCCTGAGCCACCCCGCTTCGATTTCTAGCTCTCCGCCCGCGAGTTCAAATTCTGTCTTCACCTCGGGGCCGACGAATGTTTCCTGGCGCCCCCCAAAGTGACTGGTTGTGCCAAGGTCGCCGAACCCTGTGACGCCAAACCGCAAGTCATCGCCAACTATGGCCCAGTCGGCCGATGCTGCGTAACCGAGCTCAACGGGATCGGAAGCACGAAGCGGCTTCTCGGCAATCAAATTGAGGCGCGCGTCAAATGAGCCTGCTCGATGCTCCAAGAGGATCTTGCCCTCGGCGACATCCTCCTGACCATGGAAGCCAAATTTGTATTCACCATAGATAGCGACATCGAGCGCAAGCGCATTGATGTGGCCCAGAGTATGGATCGCTTCGATTGATGCTGACTGCACAATACGCTGGCCACCTGGATCACGCCCAGTCTCGATCAAGGTTGCAGCTGCGAACCGATCAGAGAATGAGTGTTCGACCTCGAACACCAATCTGTCGGCCCCGCTTTCGCTCCCCCCGGTTAGTTGCCCGTAACGGGCCTCGAACTCGGTGGCTCCATCTTCAAGAGTGGCCCCATAAACGGGATCACCAACGCCCGGATGGGCATGCGCAATGCACGGCATCGCAATGGCAATCAGCGGAACCAGAAATGTCAATTTCATCAACGGGGGTCTCCAAGCGCATCACCCCTTAATGCGAATAATTCCTAATAGCAATTATCCGTTCGGGCCTTAGCGATTGAAGGTGCATAAGGCCATTGACCGGGTGCCGTCGCGACCGTTGCGGCATCCTCGGCCAACTTGAGGGCCACCCTAGATGAGACCGGTGGATTGCATGAGAAGCCACACACCGATGACGAGGAAGAGCGAGGCCGTTGTCACCCTTGGAGATGGTCATTCGCACTCAATCGACATCCACCCCGACAACTGGGTCTCAATCTGAGATGAGGGGCTAACCTGCTCCCGCCGGTGAGCAGGAATTAGCGCAAGGCAAGCCCGCGCTAGCGCCGAATCATCCGTCTGATCCAGCGCACGACAAACCAATTGTTGTAACCACGCCGCTTGTGCGGGGTGACGGGACGAAGCTGACATGGTGCGCGACATCGGCACTCCATGCCAGTGGTCGACGCTGGAGGAAAATGACGGCCAAACCCTAATCGCTGGCGAAATGACCGTGAAACCGCCGGAGAGCTAACCACACGCCGCCGATGACGAAGGGCACCAACATAGCCTCGCCAATCACCGGATCGAAGCGCGGGACGATCTGGTGAACTCCTTTCAGCAAGTAGACTGCAGTCCCAAGCATGTAGTAAGATATTGCAATCACAGAGAAACTTTCGACAGCGCGTTGTAGCCGCAGCTGGATTTGGGCGCGGCGGTCCATCGAGGCCAGCAATGCCGCACTCGATTCAGCAGCGGCAACTTCAACCCGGGTGTTAAGCATGTCTTCGGTGCGGGCAATCCGTTCAATCGCCGTTTGCTCACGCCGCGCCACGGTTTCGCAGGTCCGCATTGCTGGCGCGAGCCGCCGTTCCATAAAGGCGCCAAGCGTTTGTAACCCGGCGATCGGTTCTTCCTGCAAGGTGTCGATCCGATCGTGGACAATTTCGTGATAGGCCGCGCCTGCCCCGAAGCGAAAGCTGGTCTGCGCAATCAGCGCTTCGGTCTCTCCCGCCAGTTTTGCCAGATTGCTCAGCAGCCGCCGGTCTTCATCAGCATTGCCTTTTTGCGATATTTGCGCTGCCAGCTCGCTTGCGCGGGCCTCAATGCGGACTAACTTGCGCGTGACTTCACCGGCTAGCGGGAAAGCCAGCAGGGCCATCAGCCGATACGTTTCGATCTCCAGCAGACGCAGCACAATCCGTCCGATCAAATCGGCATCCCGATCTGCGGTTTGCAGTAAAAAACGGGTCATGCCATGCGCGTCAGGCCGCAAATCGGTGTAAACCGTTGCCTTACCGCCCATGATGGTCGCGCCAATCGTATCAGCACCTTTGATCAGGGCCTGCGGCGGCCTCTGGTCCATTGACAGCAGTGCCAGATTGGTGGCGACCAAAACCTCACCGGGCAAGGCGTCCAGCCACTCAGCCGGAACCAGGTCCATGCCGGTTTCCAAGAACGGATCACTTCGCGTTGGCGTCCGAAAAAACGTCCAGGTCGAAAATTCAGTGTGTCGTTCCCACCGCAATTTCCATGATCCGGCATCGAGCACGCACCATTTGCTCGAAGCCGAAGGCTCGCTTTGTCCTAACCTTCGGCACAGCGCGACCATGTGCTGACAATCGATCGCTGCACCATCTTCGCCAGACAGAGTGGCAATTCTGGTCGCCAACATTGGCGCCGCCAGCGCGGTCGATGGCCGCGCATGGACTTCGGCCAATAATTGATCGCGCGCCGGATGATAGCGCCACCGGCGGTTAGCACTATCGCCCATTGAGGAATTTTTCCAATTGAAGTCTAAACCAGTTTCAAAATAACCAGCATGATTATTGAATACAACATGATACCAGCAATCAATATTGGTACTGGTGCAGAAGTGCCGCGCAACGTTTCCCCTGTTTTTTCCCGAATATTTAGTAGCAATTCAGGCCAAGTAAATGAAACAAAATCACCTTGCGATAGTAAGTTTATCAAACGACCATCAGCATCTACTACAGGGATATGCCGAAATCGCTCGTTTGACATTTGCCGTAACCAGTCTATCACCTGGTCGTCTGGGGTCGCAGTTTTTACTTCTCTTGTCATAATCTGCGAAAGCGGTGTTTTCTTTGGATCCAGACTGCCACTAAGCAATCTGCGCATCAGATCGCGCTCGGTGACAATTCCTTCGACGCGGTTGTCTTTGTTGACGATTACCACCGAGCCGATGTTTTTGTCTGCCATGGTCTGGACGGCGGTAAAAACCATGTCGTTCGCAGCAAGCACAAAGGGGCTCGCTTTGTTTTTAAATTCTGGACGATCTTTGATTTTCATATCAGCTCCTACATAAACTTATATTGGCCGAGACAACCACAGCCCGTTTAATTGGGAAATGGTCAAATAGGTTAGCCAGTCCATGAAATGGCAGTGCTTGCCAAGGGGCAGCTATGGTGAACCATGTAGTTCCGCCGCCTCAAAGCATGTCTGAAATAGCATGGGGCTTTGTGCCCCGTCAAAGCAATCTTGGGCGTGATCAAGCCATAGCGTGGCTTGCAGCACCGGTACGGAATATCGAAGGCATAGCGTCATTGCGGTCTTTAGCCCGATCGCTGGTCGGCACTCAAGTTTAGGCCCACTTGAGACTACCGATCCGCAACTATCTCTCGGCCCCGCTCACGATTTTTATTGAGCCGGAGTGCCACCAGCACGACGTTCCGGTGGGAGGCGAGGCCATTGTCACCCTTGCAGATGGTCACACGCACTCAATCGACATCCACCCCGACAACTGGGTCTCAATCTGGGATGAGGGGCTAGAGCGAGCAATTGTCGAGATATTCGACAAGCATCAGTTTTCGCACCCTACGGGCGAGGCGGATTGAGTTTCAGCAACGTCCGCTTGCCACCCCATTCCGGATGTCATAGCGAGCCAGTTTCCTGCACCGCCGCAACGCACTACGTTCGCCCCGGCTCTTTGAAAACTGAATCATCGCTGGTTGAAGCAAAACTCGCGTCCAGCGCATGGGCTTCATCAACTAAACCCGACGAATCCCGCAAAAACTCCGCTCACCCCTTCTCGAATGGGTTCTTCGCGCTGCGCAGCATCAGCCGCACCGGCACGGCATCAAACCCCAGGTCGCGGCGCAGGCTGTTGATCAGGTAGCGTTCGTAGCTGGTCGGGAGCGAATCCAGGCGAGTGCCGAAGATCACGAAGCCCGGCGGGCGGATTTTGGCCTGGGTGATGTAGCGCAGCTTGATCCGCTTGCCGCCGGGTGCGGGCGGTGGATTGCGTTCCAGCGCATCGTCGAACCAGCGGTTCAGCGCCGAGGTTGGCACGCGTTTGGACCACGAGGCGCGGATTTCAAACGCGGCCTTGAGCAGCGTATCGAGGCCTTTGCCGGTCCGCGCCGAGACGGTCAGCACCGGCAGCCCTTTGACCTGCGCCAAGCCTTCATCGAGGGCAAAGCGAATGCCGTTGAACAGGCCGCTCGCGTCTTCGGCCACGTCCCACTTGTTGATCGCGATGATCAGCGCGCGACCTTCTTCGAGCACCAGACTGGCGATCTTGAGATCCTGATGCTCCAGCCCGCGCGTGGCATCGAGCAGCAGCACCACCACCTCGGCAAAATCGATCGCATGGCGCGCATCGGCCACCGCAAGCTTTTCCAGCTTGTCTTGGACCAGCGCCTTTTTGCGCATTCCGGCGGTGTCGATCAGCCGGACCACGCGATCTTCGTCCAGCTCGGGATCGTGCCAGACCCAGTCAACCGCAATCGAATCGCGAGTGATCCCCGCCTCGGGCCCGGTCAGCAGCCGGTCTTCGCCCAGAAAGGCATTGATCAGCGTCGATTTTCCCGCATTGGGCCGCCCGACGATAGCCAGTTTGAGCGGCGCGCGATTGAGCGCTTCCGCGTCTTCCTCGTCCACGTCCAGTTCGGCAATCTCGTCGCGTTCGCGCTGCCCGGCGTCGAGCAAGGGCAGCAGGGCCTCGAACAAGTCGCCCAGCCCTTCGCCATGCTCGGCTGAAAACGGCACCGGATCGCCAAGGCCCAGCGAATAGGATTCAAACAGGCCGTGATCGCCGGAGCGGCCCTCGGCCTTGTTGGCGACCAGCACCACCGGCACCGAACTTTCGCGCAAATACCGCCCGATTTCCTCGTCCATCGGGGTCAGCCCAGCGCGCGAATCGATTACGAACAGTGCCACATCGGCGCCGACCAGCGCCGCCTCGGTTTGCGCGCGCATCCGCCCCGGCAGGCTGTGCTTGTCCTCGTCCTCCCACCCGGCGGTATCGACAATCGTGAAGTCCAGCCCAAGCAGCGTGGCATCGCCCATCCGCCGGTCACGCGTGACCCCGGGTTGATCATCGACCAGCGCCAGTTTCTTGCCGACCAGCCGGTTCCACAGCGTGCTTTTGCCCACATTGGGGCGGCCGATAATGATAACTTGGGGAAGCGCCATTCGCGCCCACTGGGCGAAGTGGCGGTTTTTTGCAAGGTTAAGCCAAGAAGCAACCAATTGCCACCGCGCCGTTAACCATAAGTGGAAGTCGCGCGCTAACCACCGCTTCCTACCTGTGTCGGCATGGGACTGCGGGGACTTTTACTGGCGGGCGGCCTGCTCGCGCTTGGCGCGATGCCGCTCGGTGCGGCGATTGCGCTGGACGATGATGCTGGCGTCACTGGCGGCGGCGGCATGAATTTACCTCCCTATCTGCAATGCGTCCCCTATGCCCGCACCGTCACTGGCATTCAAATTCGCGGCGATGCCTGGACCTGGTGGGGCCAGGCCGAAGGGCGCTACGCGCGCGGGTTTGCGCCAAAGGTTGGCGCGGTGATGGCGCTGCGCCCGCATGGCAATTCGCATCTGGGGCATGTCGCTGCGGTCAGCCGGATCATCGACGACCGCACGATCCTGATCCGCCACGCCAACTGGAGCCCGATCAACGGGCGGCGCGGCCAGATCGAGGATAACGTCCGGGTGATCGACGTCTCACCCGAAAACGACTGGAGCGAAGTGCGCGTGTGGTACGCGCCGATCCGGGCCATTGGCGGCTCGGTATGGCCGGTACAGGGGTTCATCTATCCCGGCAAACCGGCCCGTTTTGCGCCGCTCAAGGTGCCAAGCAGACCCGGTTGGCGGTCACCCGGGCCGCCCGCGAACCTGCTGCCCAAATACACCAATGCCCCGACCAAGCCCCGCACAGCCAAAGCCGGACAGGACCCGATCGGGGACATCATTGGCAAGCGTATGGGCTGGTAACGTGCGACCCGCCGCACCAGCCCACTGCGCTGTCAAAACTTAGAAGCGGAACCCCAGCACCGCGCGGAAGCTGTGAAAATCATAGCGGATATCCTGCGGCTGGGCATTAACGCCGCCCGCCAGTACGAACGGATTGGTTGGACCAGCCGTACCGTTGCCGATTGCCATGTAGTATTTGTCGTCCTGGTACTGGTTGTAGAGATATTCCATGCCCAGCGTCAGTCCGCCGCCCAGCACCACTTCAGCGCCGCCGCCGGCCTGAAAGCCCAGCACCATCTTGTCAGGGTTCACCGGGGTGAAGCTGTTGGCGGTGTTGGTGGTGGTGAAGGTGTGGTTGATCTTGGCATAGCTCGGTCCGCCAGTGACATAGATCAGACCGCGATTGCCCGGTGCAATCCCGATCCGGGCCCGCGCCGAAACCGCGTAATCGATCCCGCGGGTAAAGCTGTAGCCGGCCGGAGAGGTGCTGAACGCGGTGGTCGATTCGGTCGAATCGCTCTTCGATCCTTCAACCATTACGCCCATCACGATGCTGCCAAAGCGCGCATCATAACCAAGCCGCGCCGCATATTCGGCGGCATTGTGATCGGGGGTGCACGGCGTGGTGGTCTGCGCATTCAGCGTCGAGCTACCGTTGCAGAAGCCGGGGCTAAACGCATTGGCACCGCCCGA
>JANMBA010000430.1:0-2498 GCA_031360105.1 Novosphingobium sp. | reverse complement strand
TCATGGCCCAATCGAATTTTGCCTATCTCACCGCGTCAAACGACGCCGCCGGACTGCCGCTGGCTTTGTCAATTTTTTCCGATCGGGCGCATTTGCGCGGGCAGATTGGCGATGATGCGCAGATGGCTGGACTGCGGCTGGCGCAGAGCGGCGAAATGGCGCTGCTGTTGACCGGGGGTGAAGCGCGGCCGCTCGGCGATGTGGTGATGGTCGATTGCCCCGGCAACGACGCGGCCACGTTGGCGGCGCTGACCCGGCTCGATATGCAGGTGGCGCAGGCCGGGGCTGCGCTGGTGGTCGCGACCAGTCTGGCTGCACTCGATGATGTGTTTGGTTGCCTTGACCAGTCGGGCGCGCAAATTCTGGTTGATCCCAGCCGGACCGACGTGCTGCTGGCGCTGGGCCGGGCCTTGGCCGAGCACGCTGGTGCGCGGGTGCGCGAATTGTCTGACGATGATCGGCTGGCGCTGCTGCGGCTGACCGAGCAGGTTAGCCAGATCGCCCAAAGGCTTGATCGGCTGGGACTGGATAAATTGGACACGGCCGCTGGACCCGCGCGCGACCGGCCGGATAGCGCGTTCCGGTTTGAAAGTCCGCGTGCAGGTTTTGCTACCACGGCCGACGATGATGGGTCCGCCCGCTTGATCCGCGCGGCTCGCCCCGCACTGCCCGATCCGCGGCTGGTCCGCCGGATCATCCGCCAGCGGCAATTGCGCGCGCGGTTTTTCGATGGTGATCTGTTCGGTGATCCAGCGTGGGATATGCTGCTCGATCTGACCGCCGCGCGCGCCGAGCATGCCCGCGTTTCGGTTACCAGCTTGTGCATCGCCAGCGGCGTTCCGCCCACCACCGCGCTGCGCTGGATTGGCCAGATGACTGAGGGCGGCTCGCTCGAACGGGTCGAGGACGAGACCGATCGGCGCCGCGCCTTCATCACACTGACGGACAAAGCGGCGGACAATATGGCGCGCTATTTTGCCGAGATCGGGGCGCAGGCCACGCGGCTGGTGTGAAGCGCCCCGCGCGCAATTGACCGCGCGCTATTTCCGCACCATAGCGCGCTCATCCTTGATGAGGAGCCCGCGATGCGGGGCGCTTAGCTCAGTTGGTAGAGCATCTCGTTTACACCGAGAGGGTCGGCGGTTCGAGCCCGTCAGCGCCCACCAGGGTTTTCTAAGGTAGCCAGAAACTCACCGCGCCTCGGCCAGCAGCGCAGCGGTGTCGGCGCTGGTCCAATCGCGCCCGCCGATGGTGCGCCAGACTTCGCGCCCGGCCGAATCGTACAGGATCGTCGCGGGCAGGGTGTCCGCGCCGAACTGGAATGTCAGCGAATTGTCAGGGTTGAGCCAAGGTTCGAGCCGGGTGGTTCCAGGGGCCGCCCCGTGCGCATTTAGAAACGGCGCGACCTTGTCCAGCTTTTCCATGTCTTGATTAACCGTCAGCACTTTCAGCCTGGGCGTATCCGCAGCGATCTTATCAAGTTGCGGCAATTCGGCGACGCACGGCGCGCACCAAGTGGCCCACAGGTTAATCAACAGCGGTTGGCCTTTGAGGCTGGCGAGCTGGAGTTCCTGACCGGCTGGGTTCTTGAGCGTGAAATCAGGCAGCGCCGAACCCTTGTGGCTGCGGTCGATGGTTCCGGCTGGTGCCGACTTAGCCTCGGTGCTGGCGGCCTGTGTCGCTTGCGGTTGCGCCTGCTGCCCGCTTTGCCTATCGCACCCGGCAAGCAATACGGCACAGACGGCGGAGCTGAGGGCAACGATTTTGAGCGCAGGCGAAGATAACACGGGCAATTCCAATGCAATGTGGGGCGGGCGGTTCGCGGGCGGACCGTCGGCAATCATGCGCGAGATAAATGCCTCGATCCCGTTCGACAAGGCCTTGTGGCGGCAAGATCTCGCCGCTTCAAAGGCGCACGCCGCCATGCTTGGCGCGCAAGCCATCATCTCGGCGGCTGATGCGGCGGAGATCGCCCGCGGCCTTGACCAGATTGCGGGCGAGTATGCCGCCAATGGCGTGCCCGAAAACTGGGATCTTGAAGATATCCACATGACCACCGAAAGCCGGTTGGCCGAACTGATTGGCGCCCCCGCTGGACGGCTGCACACCGGGCGTTCGCGCAACGATCAGGTGGCGACTGATTTCAAGCTGTGGGTGCGCGATGCCGTGGATGCCGCCGATGCGGGCCTGGCCGCGCTGCAAGCCGCGCTGGTCATTCGCGCGGGCGAGCACGCCGCCAGCATCATGCCCGGCTTCACCCATTTGCAAGTCGCGCAACCGGTGACCTTGGGTCATCATTTGCTCGCCTATTATGAGATGACCGCGCGTGATCGTTCGCGGTTTGCCGATGCGCGGTTGCGGTTGAACCAGTCGCCGCTCGGCTCCGCCGCTTTGGCGGGTACCGGCTTTCCGATCGACCGGGCCGCGACGGCGGCGGCGCTGGGGTTCGATGCTCCGACCCGCAACAGCCTCGATGCGGTGTCCGATCGCGATTTTGC
>JANMBA010000093.1:0-2929 GCA_031360105.1 Novosphingobium sp. | reverse complement strand
CTGGTCAACACTAAAGCGGGGAACATCCTGATCGACGGCGGGGTGCCCGAAGCGGCTCCGCTGGTCGCGGCGAGTCTGGCCAAGGCTGGTTTTTCGATGCGTGACGTGCGCTGGATCGTGCACAGCCACGAACACTTCGATCATGTCGGCGACTTTGCCGAACTGAAGCGAACTAGCGGGGCAAAGCTTGCCGCTCTTGCTCCGGCGGCAGCAGTGCTACGCAGCGGCAAGCCAGACCCTGCCGATCCTCAATATGGCTCGCTCAGCACAAAGCCGATGGCACCGGTCACTGTTGACCGGGTACTGCGTAGCGGCGACACAATTAGCCTTGGCGGCACAGTGCTGACCGCGCGGGCCACGCTGGTTCACTCCCCCGGATCGACCAGCTGGACCTGGCAATCGTGCGAATTCCGGGTCTGCCGGACGATGACTTACGCCGATAGCTCGTCAACAATTTCGGCTGATGGCTACCGCTTTACCGACCATCCCAAGCGGATTGCAGCTGTCCGGCGCGGGTTGGACGTGATGTCCGCGCTGCCCTGCGGTATCTTGATGACCCCGCATCCACCCGCCAGCAGCATGTTCGAGCGTATGGCAACCGGCCAGCTTTTTGACCCGCAAGCTTGCGGTGCCTACGCCAAGTCGGCCGCAGCGCGGTTCGCCGATCGCCTTGCCACCGAAACAGGCACTGCTGCCCCCAAGCCTGTGCAATGACCACCGCTTGGAAATTGCTCGCGCTCGCTCCGCGCGCGGTGATCGAAGCGGCGCTGCTGGCGCATGAGGACGCTGCCGACTGGGATCCCTCGATCGTTATCGCCGGGAGCGAGCTGGCCGAACACCGCCCCGATGATTGGCAACTGGAGGCGTGGCTGCCGCGCAAGCCCGCGCGCGCCGATACGGCGGCGCTGACCGGATTGTTCGAAGGCGCAGCGCCGCCGTTCACCACCGAACAACTGCCCGAGACGGACTGGCTGACCACCAGCCAGACCGGGCTGGAGCCGATCCGTGCCGGACGGTTTCATGTGCACACCCCCGAGCATCCGCCGCTGGCGCAGCCGGACTTGCGCGATTTTGTCATTCCCGCCAGCCAGGCCTTTGGTACTGGCCAGCACGCCACCACTGCCGGGTGCCTGACCATGCTGAGCGCAATGAAAGCGCGCGGGGTGGTGGTGAAGAACTGCGCTGACATCGGCACCGGCACCGGCTTGCTGGCCTTCGCCGCGCTCGACCTGTGGCCTCGCGCGCTGGCCACCGCGAGCGATATCGATGCGGTCTGCCTCGGCGTGGTCGCTGACAATGCCCGCGCCAATCGCGTGGTTCAAGGCGGGCGGGCGGGCGAACTGACCATGCTGGTTGCAGACGGCATGGACCATCCGCTGCTGGCCGCGCGCGGGCCATATGATCTGATCATCGCCAATATCCTCGCGGGCCCACTGATCGACCTTGCCCCGCAATTTGCCCGCCACCTTATCCCCGGCGGACATCTGGTGCTGGCCGGGCTGCTCGCAGCGCAGGAAGCGCAAGTGCGCCGGGCCTGCCGCCGCGTGGGCTTGCGGATCGCCGCGCGGCTGGTGGGTGGTGATTGGTCAATCCTGTGGCTGCGCCAGCGGCATGATTACGCAAGCCGCACGACCCGAGGCTCGAATCTAACGCCCCGGTCGTGCTGAGGAGGGACTGAGTTTGCCGAAGGCCCAGCTCGAAGCACTGTGGTGTGCGGTCCTCCGGGACGGCTCCGCAGCCTGCAACCTCGTGACACCTCCTCAGGACGAACGGGAGTTTTGTTGCTCGTGAAGCTGCGCGATTTCCTGCTGCTGGTGCTGGTCTGCATGCTGTGGGCGACCAACAATGTGCTGAGCAAGATCGTAGTAAGCCACTGGCACGTCCCGCCGCTGTTCTACACTTCAGTGCGCTTCGCGATTGTTACGGCGGTGACGCTGCCATGGTTGCTGCCGATGCCGCGTCCGGTCTGGCGGATCGTGCTGGTCGGTCTGGCGATGGGCGCGGGCAGTTTCGGGCTGATGTTCGTCGGGCTGACCTGGGCCTCGCCATCCGAAGCGGCGATTGTGGTTCAGGCGGGCGTGCCGATGACCACACTGCTCTCAATCTGGCTGCTGGGCGAGCGGATCCACTGGCGGCGGGCCGTGGGGATCGCGCTGGCCTTGGTCGGGATTGTGGTGGTGGTCTGGCAACCGGGGTTTGCGGTATCGCGCGGCACGCTGTTTATCTTGGCGGCGGCGTTCAGCGGATCGCTTGGCGCGGTGGTGATGAAGCAGATGGGCGACATTGCCCCGCTGCGGTTTCAGGCCTGGGTCGGGCTGAGCGGACTGGTGCTGCTCGCGCCGATCTCTGCCGCCACCGAGCCGGGCGCGTGGCAAGCCGCGCTGGCAGCGGGCTGGCCCGTGGCGGCAGCGATAGTCTGGTCGGCGCTGATCGTTTCGCTGTTCGCCCATAGCGCATATTACCTGCTGATCGGGCGTTACGAAGCTAACCTGATTTCGCCGCTGACTTTGATGACTCCGCTGGCCACGATTGCGCTCGGCGTGGCCATCACGCACGATCACATCGACGCGCAAATGGCGCTGGGCAGCGCGATTGCGCTGGGCGGCGTGCTGCTGGTCGCGCTGCGGACCAAGGGCGCGCCGCTTGCCGCAGCGCAAGAACGGCCGTGAAGGCCAGTCGGGCGGCTGCCGAAACAGCCGCCCGCGCGATCAATTCACGTGCAGTTTGCGGGCGCCGGAGCATCGATGCGCCCGGGAGTCCCGAAGGGCCGCATCTGAACCGCCACTAGCTCGGCGGTCAGTCCATAAGGATTGGCCACATTGTGGGAGTGATTGGCCCCATCAACGAACCCCTCACCGGCCTGGTAGACCTTGACTGAGCAATCGGCACTGTCAGTCACGGAGACTTGCCCGGTCTTGACTGTGACCAG
>JANMBA010000062.1:0-11062 GCA_031360105.1 Novosphingobium sp. | reverse complement strand
CCGACGTTGAACCAGCCTTCGACCGCTTTCGCCGTCCGAATCCCGCCGCCAAGCTGAATGTGACCCGGGAACACCTCGATGATTGCATCGACCGCATCGCGGTTTTCGGCCCGCCCGGCGAATGAGCCGTCCAGATCGACTACGTGGAGGTACTGCGATCCGGCCTCGGCAAACAGTCTGGCCTGCGCGGCGGGATCATCGCCGTAAACCGTCGCGCGGGCCATATCGCCTTCGGCCAGGCGCACGACCTGGCCGCCCTTGAGATCGATTGCGGGAAATACGATCATGCCCGGAATATCCCGCCTGCTTCCCCGCGCAGGCGGGGCCCTCGTGCCGCAGGCGCAGCGCTTGGCGGCCTGAGGCCCCCACCTGCGCGGGGGAGCGGGTTTAGATGAAATGTCCGGGTCAAGGCCGCCACTCCAGAAAATCCGCCAGCAGCGCGAGGCCATAGCCCTGGCTCTTCTCGGGATGAAATTGCACCCCGACAATTGTATCCTTCACCACCGCCGCGACCAATCCGCCGCCGTGATCGGTCATCGCCGCGATGTGCTGCGGATTGTCGGCCACGAACTGGTACGAGTGGAGAAAATAGGCCTCGCCCGCAGCCACCAGCGCGGCGTGCGCGGTCAGCTCGACATCGTTCCAGCCCATGTGCGGGATTTTGATCGCGGGATCAGTGCGCTCAATCGCGCGAACCTCGCCGCCGATCCAGCCCAGGCCGGGGGTAACGCCGTGTTCGACCCCTTGATTGGCGAGCAGCTGCATCCCCACGCAGATCCCCAGGAACGGCGCGGCGCCAATCCGGACCCGTTCGGTCAGCGCTTCTTCCATGCCCGAAATCGCGCGCAAGCCCTCGGCGCAGGCCTTGAAGCTGCCCACACCCGGCAGCACGATCCGGTCCGCCGCGCGGACCACCATCGGATCGGATGTAACAGTAACACCCTCGGCCCCGGCGGCTTTCAGCGCATTGGCGACCGAATGAAGATTGCCCGCGCCGTAATCGACGAGCGCGACAATTTCAGCCACCGAGTTGGCCCTTGGTTGAGGGAATCACGCCCAATTTGCGCGGATCGAGCTCGACAGCTTGCCGCATCGCCCGGGCAAAGCCCTTGAAGATGCCTTCGCAGATGTGGTGATTATTCGCCCCGTAGAGCAACTCGATATGCAGCGTGATGCCCACCGCCTGCGCAATCGAATGGAACCAGTGTTCGACCAGCTCGGTATCAAACTCGCCGAGCTTTTCCTGCGTGAACGCGGCTTTCCAGACGAGATAGGGCCGCCCCGAAATATCGAGCGCGACCCGGCACAACGCCTCATCCATCGGCGAATAGGCAGTGCCGTAGCGCCCAATCCCGCCTTTATCACCGAGCGCCTGCGCGATCGCCTGGCCGATCGCAATCGCGCTGTCTTCGGTGGTGTGGTGCTGGTCGACGTGCAGGTCGCCCTTGATCCGGCAGGTCACATCGATCAGCGAATGACGGCTGAATTGTTCGATCATGTGATCGAGAAAGCCGATCCCGGTGGCCACGTCATAGCGCCCGGTGCCGTCGAGATTGACCTCGACCGCAATGTCGGTTTCGTGTGTCTTGCGTTCTATTCGGGCGCTGCGCATGGCCCAGCGCCTAGAGGCTGAAATTGGCGGTTGCAAGCGCTTAGCCCTTGACCAGCGCGCGCGCCATAGCCACTTGTGGCGGCATGAGTGACAGCGCCCCAGACAGTTTGATTCCTTACGACGAGATCGTGCAAGAGGCGCTGCGGGCGGTGGTAGGGCGCGTGCTGGGCCAGATTCAGCACAGCGGGAGCGAACTGCCCGGTGCGCACCATTTCTACATCACATTCAAAACTGCCGCGCCCGGGGTGGATATTCCGGGTCATTTGCGCGAGCGCTTTCCCGATGAAATGACGATCGTGTTGCAAAACAAGTTCTGGGACTTGAACGTCACCGAGGCGGGATTCAGCGTCGGGCTGTCGTTTAACCAGATGGCCTCAAAGCTGGTGGTGCCGTTCGCGGCGATCACCGCCTTTGTCGACCCAGCGGTCGATTTCGGTCTGCAATTTCAAGCGATCGATACCGCAGGCGAAGCCGCCCCGCACGAACGCGCGCAGAACGATACGCCGGAACCTGTCGCGCTCGCAGGCGTTCCTACCGATGATAACGGCAACAACGTGGTCACCGTGGACTTCGGCCGCAAGAAATAGCCGGAATTCCGGCGGGACAAGGATCTGCCATGGCCAAAAAACCCAGCCTCAAAGCTGCTGTCAGCAAGGCCAAAGCGGTCGCCGCCAAGACCGACGGCCCTAGCCCCAATCCGATGACCAACCTGCTGATCGCCGATCTGGCGCTGCGCGGCGGCGGCCAATTGCTGCGCCATATGGTTGAGCGCACGATGCTGGGGGCGAAGTTCTCGCCAGCCAAGGCCAAGAACATCATCGGTGGGCGCAGTATGCTGCAAACGCTGCTTGGCACTGCGGCCGCGCGGATCGCCACGCGTTCGGTGCCGGGCGCGATTCTGGTCGGCGGCGGGCTCTTGGCCAAAACGCTGTTCGAACGGAACCAGGACAAGCGTAGCACCCGCGCCAAAGGCCAACGTGCAATTACCGCGCAGGCCGAACGCGGGGCACAGGACGACACCGACACTTGATTGCAGCGCTGCGTTGCGCGAATGAGGCGCATGGCAAGCTCAGACACCCGACCAAGCGGCCTCAATCGCCGCGGCCTGATGTTCATCCTGTCCTCGCCCTCGGGCGCGGGCAAGACCACCATCTCGCGCATGCTGTTGGGCGGCGATGCGGCGATTTCGCTGTCAGTTTCCGCCACCACCCGCCCGATCCGCCCGGGCGAGGTCGATGGCAAGGACTATCATTTCGTCTCGCAGAAAGCCTTCGACGCAATGGTCGAGCAGGACGAACTGTATGAATGGGCGCGGGTGTTTGACCACTGCTATGGGACGCCCAAAGCGCAGATTCGTGCAGGCCTGAAGGAAGGCCGCGATTTTCTGTTCGATATCGACTGGCAAGGCACGCAGCAGCTGTTCCAGAAGGATCAGCAAGACGTGGTCCGGGTGTTTATCCTGCCGCCCAGCCTTGACGAATTAAAGCGCCGGCTAGTTTCGCGGGCGCAGGATTCCACCGAAGTCATCGAAAGCCGGATGGACCGCGCCCGCGCCGAAATCAGCCACTGGGACGGGTACGATTACGTGGTGGTCAACGACGATGTCGACATTTGCTTTGCCAAGGTCAGCCAGATTCTAGCCGCAGAGCGCATGAAGCGCGCGCGCCAGACTGGGCTGATCGGCTTCGTCCGGGGGTTGATGCAAAGCTAAAACTGCGGGATTAGGGCCAGCCAGCACCGGCCACGTCCACTTCGGCCACCAGCACTTTGCCCAGCGGCGCTTTGGCAGCGCCGGTGGAGCTGCCCGGCGCGACCAGCATGAACAGGTGCCGCCCGGCAGGTCCGCCCAGCATGCAGGCGTAGCAATTAAGCCCGCCGGTTTCGATCACTTCCAGCACTTCGCCGCCTGGTGCGATCAGCGCGCATTCGCTCGCCAGTGGGTTGGCGATCCACGCCGCGCCGCTGGCATCAAGGCAGATCCCATCGGGGATGCGCGGCCAGGTTGGCGCCCATTCGCGGCGGTTGGACAGCGTTCCGTCCGCGCCGATATCGAGCGCGGTGAGCCGTCCGCCAAAGGTTTCAGCCACGATCAGCGTGCTGCCATCGGGGGTGATGGCCATTCCGTTGGGAAAGCTGAAGCGCTCGCCCGGCGCGGCATCGCTGACGCGGCCATCGCTCTGCACCAGTGCGAGGCAGGTCTGCGGGTGGTCGGCGATCACGCTTTGCGGCCCGCGGCTGCGCATTTCGGCATCAAGATCGAAGCCGAAATTGCCAACATAAGCCCGGCCAGCCTGGTCCACGACCATATCGTTGCACAAGTGCGCGGAGTATTCGGTCAGATCGGCGTGCAGTTCAAACCGGCCATCGGGCCAGCGCCGCCATAGCTCGCGCAGTTCCATCCGCACCACCAGCAGCGAGCCATCGGGCAGCCAACCGAGGCCGGACGACTGGCCTTCGAATTCAAGTTCGGTGGCCAGCGTGCCATCCAGCCCAAGCGCATAGACACGGTGGGCATAGAAGTCCGAAAACCACAGCCGCCCTTGGTGCCAGCGGGGGCCCTCGCCGAAATAAATCCCTTCGGCGAGGGCGGCGACCGCCCGGCTCACGTCATTCACCCGCGGGATCGTTGAACACTTCGGGGATCCAGGCATTGACGATCCCGCCATCGATCGGGATCGTGGTCCCAACGACATAGTCACCCGCCCGGCTGGCCAGGTAAATCGCGCCGCCGGCGATGTCTTCCGCCACCCCGATACGCTTGTAAGGAATGCCCTTCGCGCTGCCCTCAGGGTTCTTGGCCGCCGCCTTGTTCATCTCGCTGGGATAAGCTCCCGGCGCGATGCAGCTCACCACCACGTTGTCTTTGATCAGCCGCGCCGCCATCCGTTTGGTCAGATGCACCACCGCAGCTTTGCTCGCCTGATATGACCAGGTTTCCCACGGATTGGGGCGCAGCCCGTCGATCGAGGCGATGTTGATTACCTTGGCCGGACGCTCAAACGTGGCGCCCGCCTTGAGCAACGGGAACAGCTTTTGCGTCAGAAAGAACAGGCTCTTCACGTTGAGGTCCATGACTTTGTCCCAGCCCACTTCAGGGAAGGTTTCAAAGTCGCCGCCCCAGGCCGCTCCGGCGTTGTTGACCAGCACATCGAGCCGGGTTTCGCGGGCGCTCAGTTCGGCGGCCAACTGCGCAATCCCGTCGCTCTGGCTGAGATCACCCGCAAGGCCGATCACTTTGCCGGGATACTGGGCCTCGAATTCGGCAACGGTTTCATCGAGCTGCGCCTTCTTGCGCGCAGTGATATAAACCTTCTCACATCCAGCGGCGAGGAAACCTTCGAGCAGCATCTTGCCAATCCCGCGCGACCCGCCGGTAATCAGCGCGATCTTGCCTTCAAGGCTGAACAGTTTGGTGAAATCCATCATCGTCCTCCCGGTCCCCTCCCGCCTGCGGGAGGGGAAAATCGTCAATATCCGCTCAACATCGCCACCCGTTGCGCGTGGTAATACTGGTCGCCCATGAACTCGGCCAAGGCGCGGTCGCGCTTCATGTACAGGCCGATATCGTATTCGTCGGTCATCCCGATCCCGCCGTGCATCTGCACGCCTTCCTTGACCGCGAGGCTGGCGGCTTGTCCGGCTTTGGCCTTGGCGACCGAGACCATGAGTTCGGCCTTGTCGGACTGGCCATCAAGCAGTTGCTGCGCCTTGATCACTGCCGCGCGAGCAATCTCAAGTTCACTGTAGAGATGCGCCGCGCGGTGCTGAAGCGACTGGAACTCGCCAATCAATTTTCCGAATTGCTTGCGCTGTTTGAGGTATGTGGTGGTCATGTGGAACGCGCCCATGCCAACGCCCACGCTCTCTGCCGCCGCCCCGATGCGTCCGGCATTGAGCACCTTGTTCAGCACCGCGCGCCCGCCATCGACTTCGCCGATCACCGCGTCGGCATCGAGATGAACATCGCCGAATTTGACATGCGCCGCCATCGCGCTGTCAACCAGCCGGACGCTGTCAATGCTCAGTCCGGCGGCAGCTTTTGGCACCGCGAACAGCGTGATTCCGGCGTCATCGTCATTGCTTCCAGCGGTGCGCGCGGCGACGATCAACATGTCAGCCGATCCGCCTTGGACGACGAAGCTTTTGCTGCCGCTCAGCTTGAAGCCATTGCCCGCGCGAACCGCCTGGCAAGCGATCCGCTCGGGGCGATGCTTGGGGCCTTCGTCGATCGCCACGGCATAGACGCTGGTCCCATCGAGCAATCCGGGCAAATAGCGCCCGCGCAAATCGTCGCCGCCCGCAGCCAGCGCAGTCGCCGCCATGACCGAGCTGGTCAGGAACGGCGAGGGAGTGAGGTTGCGGCCGATTTCTTCAAGCACGATCCCGGCTTCTACATGCCCCATGCCAAGCCCGCCGTCGGCATCGGCCACCAGCATGCCGGTGAAACCCATTTCGGCGAACTGCGCCCACAGCGTGTGGCCGAACCCGTCCTTGCAGCCAATATCGCGGAAGTGGCGCAGCTGCTTGGCGATCCCGCCCTCGTCGGCCATGAACCCGCGCGCGCTGTCCGCCAGCATCGCTTGATCATCATTGTGGTAAAGCGGCATTCTGTCTCTCCAGTTCCCTTCCCGCTTGCGGGAGGGGAGTGAGTTTAAGCCCCCGGCAAATCGAGGATGCGTTTGGCGATCACGTTGAGCATCACTTCGCTGGTGCCGCCCTCGATCGAATTGGCCTTGGTCCGCAGCCAGCCGCGCGCTCGTCCGCCGCCATTTGATTCGGTGCTGTCCCATTCAAGCGCGGCGCTGCCGCCGGCTGCCATCACCAATTCGTGGCGGCGCTTGTTCAGTTCGGTCCCGGCGTACTTCATCATGTTGGACCCCGCCGGGTGGCCCTTGCCGACCTTGACCTCATCGAGGAATTTTTCGCCCATGGCGCCGTAAGCCAGCGCATCAACATCGAACATCGCCAGTTCGGCGCGCAGCAATGGGTCTTCGGCTCCGCCGCCGCGCGAGAGGATCGCGCCGATCGTGTTCATCCGGTCTCCCCCGCCTGCGCCCGAGATCATCTCGCGCTCATGGCCCAGCAGGTACTTGGCAACATCCCAGCCGCGGTTGAGTTCGCCCACCAACTGCTCTTTGGGAACTTTGACATTGTCGAAAAAGGTTTCGCAGAACGGCGAATTGCCGCTGATCAGCAGGATCGGTTTGGTCGAAACCCCAGGGCTGGCCATATCGAACAGCAGGAACGAGATGCCTTGATACTTGTTGGCCTTGTCTGTGCGGACCAGGCAGAAAATCCAGTCGGCCTGATCGGCGTAGGAAGTCCAGATCTTCTGGCCATTGACCACCCAGTGATCGCCCCGATCCTCGCCAAAGGTTTGCAGCGAGACCAGATCGGAGCCTGAACCGGGTTCCGAATAGCCCTGGCACCAGCGAATCTCGCCGCGCGCAACCTGCCCCAGATAATGCACCTTCTGCTCTTCGGTGCCGAATTTCAGCAGGGCCGGGCCGAGCATCCAGATGCCGAAGCTCGACAGCGGCGGGCGCGCGCCGATCCGCTGCATTTCCTCGCGCCAGATCTTGGCCTGCGCCGCGCTCATCCCAGCACCGCCGTAAGCGACCGGCCAGTCGGGCACGGTGTAACCCTTGGCCACGCAGGCCTCGAGCCAGGCCTTTTGCGCCGCATTCTTGAACTGGAAATTGCGCCCGCCCCAGCAGACGTCGTCCTCATCGCGGACGGGCTGCCGCATTTCGGGCGGACAGTTGGCTTCAAGCCAGGCGCGCACTTCGGCGCGGAAAGCTTCGGGGTCTGACATGGGCGTGGCTCCTTTTCTTAACCGCTAGGTTAAAGCGCATCGGGCCCACCGTGCAAGCGCCGAATTCCTTGGCGCGGGAAGCAACGCGCTTGCCGTAGCGGAAACGGCAAGGCCGTTGACCGGCCCCGCCGCCTGCCTAAGCTGCGAGAAAATAACGACATGGAGAGACCAATGCGATTCTCAGGTAAATGCGCCGTCATCACCGGCGCTGCATCGGGTATCGGGCGCGCGGCAACGCTGCTGTTCGCCCGCGAAGGGGCAACGGTTTACGCTGCTGATATCGATCTGGCGGGCGCTCAGGCGGTTGCCACTGAGGCTGGAAGTAATGTCCACGCGGCCGCTTGCGATGTGTGCGATGTGGCGCAGATCAAGGCGTTGATGGACCTTGCGGGCACTCAGCAGGGCGGGATCGATTTCCTGTTCAATAACGCCGGGGCCGGCGGTGACCGCGCGCCGATCGACGAGATCGAGCCTGAGGGCTGGGACCGTACGTTCGACCTGCTGATGCGCTCGGTGGCGATGGGAATCCGTTATGCAGCGCCGCACATGAAGGGCCGCAAAGGCGCGGCGGTGGTCAACACGTCAAGCGTTGCCGCAGTTGGCCCGGGCTATTCACCCACCGCTTATGCCGTGGCCAAAGCGGGCGTGCTCCACCTGACCAAATGCGCCGCGACCGATCTGGCGCAGTACGGCATCCGCGTGAATGCGGTGCAGCCCGGCTTCATCAACACCAACATCTTCACCGCCAGCGTCGAGATGCCGAGCCAGCTGGTCGCTCCGGCCAAGGCGATGATCCACGAGATGTCGTCGAACGCGCAGCCGGTGGCGCGTGCCGGGATGCCCGAGGATATCGCCAACGCGGTCGCCTTCCTGTGCAGCGACGATGCCAGCTTCATGACCGGCGCGTCGCTGATCGTCGATGGCGGGATCACCGTTGGCCCGCGCCACAGCTGGGATCCCACAGCCCCGGGGATGTTCGATGCGCTAACCGCACTGGCTGAAAGCGTTGGGGCTGAAAGCGCCGGGGTAGAAGGAGCGGCGGTGGGCGACGGCAAGTGACGGCCCGTGTTTTGCTTCCGCCGGCCGAGCGGCTGCCGCTGCGGCTCAAGCTGGGCAACGGCGTCGGTTCGATCGCTTACGGGGTAAAGGACAACGGTTTCGCCGTGCTGCTGCTGCTGTTCTATAGCCAGGTGTTGGGGCTGGAGGCGCGGCTGGTCGGGCTGATCCTGCTGGTTGCGCTGCTGCTTGATGCGCTCGTCGATCCGCTGGTCGGCTATTGGAGCGATAAGACGCACAGCCGCTGGGGCAAACGCCACCCGTGGATGTATGCCGCGATCCTGCCAATGGCGGGGGCCTGGCTGATGCTGTGGCATCCCCCGCAGACCAGTTCAAATTGGTTATACGGCTATCTGCTGTTGTTCGCGTTTCTGATGCGCGCGGCGGTATCGTGTTACGAAATTCCCGCGCTGTCGGTCATGCCCGGACTGACCAGCGATTATGACGAGCGGACGTCGCTGACCCGGTGGCGGTATGTGTTTGCCTGGGCGGGCGGGCTGGCGATGTTGATGCTGGCGTTCGGCGTGTTCCTGGTCCCGTCGGTCCGCTACCCCGTGGGACAGCTCAATATCGATGGTTACGGCTACTATGGCTGGACCGGGGCCGGGCTGATGGTGGCCGCGGCCTTAGCCGGCGCTTTATCCACCCATCGCCGGATTGCCCTGCTCGATAGCAGTCCGGCGGTCCATCTGCCGCTGGGCGAAACAGTCCGCAAGGTTGCCAAAACGCTCGCTAACCGTGCATTCCTGATCCTGCTGGCGACCACGCTGTTGAACTATATCAATGTGAGCATGACCTTTTCCACCGCGACCTATGTCCTGACCTATTACTGGGAAATGCCGCAAACCGGGTTCCTGGTCTATTCTATCGCCTTGTTCGTGGGGGTGATCGGCGCGTTCATGCTGGTCGGGTTCTTGCAGAGCCGGATTGAAAAGCGCACCGGCGCGGTGGGTTGCGGGCTCATCTCGCTGGCATTTGGCCTAACCCCCTATCTGCTCCGCTTTGCCGGATTGTTCCCGGAAAACGGCCAGCCCGCCCTGATCCCGGTGCTGTTCACGCTGGTCACAATTTCCAACGGACTGGCGGTGGCGACCGGGATAATGATTACCTCGATGGCCGCCGATATCATCGAGGCATCGCAGGAAAAAACCGGCGAGCGCACCGAGGGGCTGTTCTTTTCGGCCTATTTCTTCACGCAAAAGTGCGCGACCGGGATCGGGATATTTCTGGCTGGCAGCATCGTCAGCGCATCGGGATTTCCGGCCAAAGCCCGCCCCGGCGAAGTTTCAGCGGCAGTGCTGGACCAGTTTGCATTCTACTTCGTGATCGTGCTGACGGTGATCAGCTTGCTTGCCACCGCCATGATTTCGCGTTTTCCCATTACCCGCGCCGAACACGAACAGCGTATCGCCAAGCTGGCTGCGCTGGACAATCCGGTGGGCGGCGAACTTTAATCGCCCGGTTAATTCACCCCTTGGCGCGAGCAGCGGCTCGTGGCAGGGAAGGCAACAACAGACTCGATAAGCACAGAGAGAGGACTACCCGATGGATTTCGAACCAACCGAGCGCCAGGTCTATTGGCGCGACCGCGTCCGCCAGTTTATCGAAAACCACGTTCGCCCGCGCATGGGCGATTACAAGGCGCAGGACGCCGCCGGATCGCGCTGGAAAGTTCTGCCCGTGGTCGAAGAGGAAAAGGCCCGCGCCAAGGCGCAAGGGATCTGGAACCTGTTCATGCCGCCGCAGGCCGGCCGGGCCCATCTGGATGATACGTTCGAATTTGAAGGCCCCGGCTTGACCAACCTGGAATATGCCCTGTGCGCCGAAGAAATGGGCCGGGTTGGCTTTTCGAGCGAAGTGTTCAATTGCTCCGCGCCCGATACCGGCAACATGGAAGTGTTCCACCGCTATGGCACGCGCGAGCAAAAGGACCGCTGGCTGGCCCCGCTGATGAACGGTGAAATCCGCTCGGCCTTTTTGATGACAGAGCCCGATGTGGCCTCGTCGGATGCCACCAATGTCGAATGCTCGATCCGCCGCGACGGCGACGAATATGTGATCAACGGGACCAAGTGGTGGTCATCGGGCGCGGGCGATCCGCGCTGCAAGATCGCGATCCTGATGGGCAAGACCGATTTTGAAGCCAAACGTCACGCCCAGCAATCGATGGTCCTGGTCGAACTCGATAGTCCAGGAGTGGAAATTCTCCGCCACCTGCCGGTGTTCGGCTATGACGATGCGCCGCACGGGCACATGGAAATCAAGCTCACCGATGTCCGCATCCCGGCCAGCAACATGCTGCTGGGCGAAGGCCGCGGGTTCGAGATCGCGCAAGGCCGCCTCGGGCCAGGGCGCATCCACCATTGCATGCGCACGATTGGCGTGGCCGAAGAAGCGCTGGCCAAAATGGCGCGGCGGCTGCAATCGCGCGTGGCCTTCGGCAAGCCGATTGCGGACCAGACCGTGTGGCACGAACGCGTCGCCCGCGCCCGGATCGATATCGAGATGACCCGGCTGCTGTGCCTCAAAGCCGCCGACATGATGGACAAGGTCGGTAACAAGGCTGCGGCTGGCGAAAT
>JANMBA010000448.1:0-1653 GCA_031360105.1 Novosphingobium sp. | reverse complement strand
GTGCGTCCTGGTTCAAGTCCCGTCTCGGGAAAATATTTCCGGACTGATTGGTGCGGTCGAGAAGACTCGAACTTCCACGGGCTTTCGCCCACAACGACCTCAACGTTGCGCGTCTACCAGTTCCGCCACGACCGCTAAATCATCGGGGAGCTACAAGCCGCCCGGGGGGGTAGGAGCGGGCCATTAGCAAAGCAGTGCAGGCGGAGCAAGCGCGGAGAGTCGGCTTAATTTCCTAGCCCGCGCCGTCCCGCCTGGGGACGATGCTGAACGGGCAGTTGCGGATACGGTAAACATCGCGTTCACCATCATCGATGGCAAGCGCGATCATCTTGTTAGCGAGCCAGGTGCTGGCGCTTGCGGCCCCGGCTGCGGAGACGCCAGCGCTGCGCGGCGCGTGGATCAGCGCCGCCGCGACCGTGGAAATTCTGCGTGCTGAAACTAATCGCGAGGCCCGCGGGCCGCAGGAGCTGACACGTCAACGCCGGACCGGAGCCGACGGCCGCATCAGCATCGAATTTGAATGATCAGCTACTTGGTTTCCAGCCGTATTCAGCTTTTACCGCCGCTTTGGGGACTGAAACCAGCGCCTCATTGATCGAGACGCTTTCGCCCGGCGCCAGCACCCGTTTGGGCGAATGCAGCTCAGCGTTGAACACGATCCGGCCGCGCGCATCCTTCAGCACGGCCAGGATCGTCGGCACACTGCGCGCGCTTTGCGAGACGTTGGTGACCGTGCCATTGGCTTCAAAAAACCAGGTCTGATCGGACAAAGGCCGCTGGCCCTGCATTTTGGCTGGAAAATCGAGTCTTAGCCCGGGCTGTTCCTCGGCGAACATCGGATGTGCGAACGGCACCCAGCTCGGCAAACCGAACCAGGCGGTGGCACCGACCGCGCCCAGCGCGACCACCGCGAACAGCACTGCCGCAATCGTCCACATCCGCGCCGGGTTGCGGCGCGGGCGGAACAGCGGCTCGTGCGCAAACCGTGAATAGCCATCGTCGGCCTCGGGTTCGTCGGGGGACAGCGGCGCCGCGCTTGGTGGAGGCGGGGGAAGCTCGTCTTCAGCAAAACTGATTGGTGGCTCTGGCTCAGGCTCGGGGACTGCCGCTGGCGGTTCGCTCCACCGGGCCGGCTCCTGCTGATCCCAGTCAGGCACGCTCGGTTCTCGCTCGCTTGCCTCAGGTTCGGGGGCCACTGCCTCGGGCTGCGCAGGTTCAACCACTGACGGCGGCGATTGAGGTGGTTCGGGCGGCGCGGCCTGCGCAGATGCAATCGCCGCCG
This sequence comes from Novosphingobium sp., assembly GCA_031360105.1. Lineage (GTDB taxonomy): Bacteria > Pseudomonadota > Alphaproteobacteria > Sphingomonadales > Sphingomonadaceae > Novosphingobium. The sequence goes on along the minus strand of JANMBA010000448.1, from coordinate 371 downwards.
GAGGGACCGCTAATTCTGGCCCGTCCTGAAACCAGCTATGGCGGCACTTGGCGCAGCGTACCGTGCGGCCCTCAACGCCGATGGCGCTGTCAGGAACGACATATCGCGTGGCGCAGGCAGGGCAGGCGATAATCATGGTGCCCGCGCATTAAGCATGGCAGCCACCAGCACGGCAAGGCTTGGCACGGCGGACTGGTGCGGCAATCCCCTGTTGTCCACATGGATTGACCGCTATAACGCGCATCCGGGCCAGCAGGCCTTGCACCGCGCCCTCAAATTGGACCAATCCCGATCACGATGACCAACGCCGCCGAAGGGGAAATTGTCCAGTTTGACAACGTCGGGCTGCGCTATGGCACTGACCGCGAAGT
>JANMBA010000439.1:0-3309 GCA_031360105.1 Novosphingobium sp. | reverse complement strand
GCGAGCTTGGCGGCGGCGGCGATCCGGCGGTAGATTTCTGACCGGTATTGCTCAGGATTGATAATGGTCAGCGCCAGTCCGCCGATCTGCTTGATTTCGGAACGGCCGGTGGCGGGCACGTTTTTAACGAAGGCGGCGATTTTGCGCTGGGCATCGGCGATTGTGCCGGTCAGCTTGGTTTTGACCAGCAAGCGGATCGTTGCGGTGCTGCCGTCATCCTCGAACCCCGGCTTGACCTTGCCGCTCTCGTCATCGTCGTAGTTGTCATTGCCATCGTCTTCCTCAGTCATCGCCTGGTCTGACGCGGCGAGGCCCGGAAACAGCGTGCGCCAGTTTTCGCGGGTGACTTCGGTGACCTCAAGCTCGCCGGTGACCAGGCTCAGCCCCTCGCGCTTGGCGCGGTCGAGCGCGGCCAGCAGCATGGCCTGCACCTCGCTGCGGCGCAGCTCGCTCTCGCGCGAATCCGAGACGATCTCGATATGCCGCACCGCTCCATCGGCCGGGCGGCGCAGCCCGGTCACTGGGCGGCGATCGAGATAGGGGAGCTGGGTCATCACGGCGGGCAGCTTGTCGGCGCGCTTGCTCGCGGTCACGATAATCTCGCCGCCGCCTTCGTCCTGCGCCAACATCGGACTGGCGATCAGCACCAGTCCCACGGCCAAGACCGGGAACGCAATGCGGGAAAAAGTCTTCATCAGCAGTCTCCGCCTGACATGGTCTGAACCTATCGAGGGTTGATGTTGTAGCGGTACGGCAGGAACAGAAACACCTCGGTGCTGCTGACCTGCGACCAGCCAACCGGCAGATCAATCCCGCTGATGTTGAACGTGAATTCCGGGCCGAACAGCGCCGCGCTGTGCTTTGCGTCCGCTGCAACCAGACTGATAATCCGGTCACGGTATTGATCGGGATTGACCACGGTGAGCGCGATCCCGCCGTTCGAGTCCACTACGGCACGCCCGCCCTTTTTGAGCGAATAGACAAAGGCTAGCAGCCGTTTTTGCGTGGCATCGGCCGATCCATCCAGGCTGCCTTTGACCATCAGATCGACCCGGCTGGTGTCGATCCGGCCACCATAGCCAAGCGCCATCTCCTTGTAATTTTCGCGGGTAATTTTGCGCAGCTGGAATGAGCCTGAAACCAGTTCGAGCCCCGCTGACGCTGCACGATCAATCGCCGCCAGCAAGACCGTGTGAATTTCCTGTCGCCGGGTTGGTTCGTCGCGCGTATCGGAGGTGATCACAAACGGCATAACCGCACCATCGGCCGGTCGGCGCAGACCCACCACCGGGCGATCCTGCCGATAGAACGGCGCATTTTGCCGCTGCGCTGTGACCAACACCTCGCCGAACGCGGGTTCCAGGCTCTCCTGCGCGAAGGCGGAAGCTGCGCCAAGGGCAACCAGCGCCGCACCCAATGCCAAACGGATTTTCATAAGCGGCCCCTCCAACTGGAAGGTCCATCATTACAGCCCGGTTGGCAATGGGTGAGTTGTGGTGCGAAGGTTCGCCGCTTCGCGCGCTCAGCTCGCCGCCGGGGCGGGTGCAGCAGCGGCCTTCACCGCGCCTGCTGCTGCTGCTTTGCCAAATCCGCACTGGCCTTGCTCCATCGCGATCTGCTTGGTGATGCGCGTTGCATTCTCTGCATAAGCGCTGGTCACCGATCCCTGGTTGACCGCTTTGTCGCGCAGGGTGCTGACGTTTTTGCACAAGTGGAACACGTGCGGCGTGGCTGCAGTCTTGGCGCCGTTTTCGGGCGCGATCCAATAGACCACGTCAAGGCCCGCCGGGTTGACGTCGCTCTTGGTCGCATCGGCGACAGCGGCCGAATCTGCCGCGATGGCCTGCGCCTGGCTGGCAACCTCAGGCGAGCAGGCGGTAGTTGGCTGGCCGCCTTTGATTTGCGCGGCGCAAGTGTTCATGTCCTGCGTATATTGCTCGGTTGAAGGCGGCTTGAAATCGATCCCGAACACCGTGGCGAGCAGCGCCAGCGCCACCCCGACCCCGCCGGCGATCTTCTTGTTCTTGGGGTCCATATCCTTGTCGAGGAAGATCAGCGCGAGCAGCGGCAGGAACGCGACTACCGTGACAATCGCGCCCAGCTGGTTCTGGAAAAAGAACTTCGCCGCATCGGCGCGGCTGGCCGGGTCTTGCTTGTTGGCGGCCTTCCATATCAGGTTGCCGGCAATCGCCGCCACCGCGATCACCACCAGCAGCCCGATCAGCAGTGCCAGATTGCCATGATCGAATGCGCCCTTTTTAAGGAACACGATCCCGGCAACCTCGGTCCCGATGGCAACGACCCAGGCCAGCGCGGCGAAAATCCGCAGGCGTTTGGCGGCGGCCGCCTGGCCTTGCGTGGCAGCCCAGGCTTTGGTCACGTCAACCGGTGCGGCAGGATCATTGTCTGGCATGTTCTGGGCTCCCCAAATCGCTTAAGCTGCACCGCGCCAGGCGGGCAGCAGGTTCCACTCGTGATGGTATAGCGTCAAAGCGAGCACGTCCATCCCCGCCGCAACGGCATACTTGCGGGTGCAAACATGCTGCTCGCTGCGCCTGGCGCTATGGGCTATGATATCGGGCAGTTAAACGACTGTGGGCCATACCGATGCCGCTGCCGCTGCCGATCCGCCGCTTGCTGTATGGACTGCTCGCGGTGGCACTGGCCTGCACCGCATGGCTCGCCGCCCACAGCCCGCTCCGCGCGCAATCCAGCCTGACCCTGCCGCCGATCGACCGGTTAGTCGTGGAGAAAAGCGCGCGGCGGATGCTGGCCTATTCGGGCGGGCGGCTGATTCACACGTTCGAACAGATCCAGCTGGGCGATGCGCCGGTCGGTGCCAAGCAATTCCAAGGCGACGAGAAAACCCCTGAAGGTCGCTACACGATCGATTACGGCAATCCGAACAGCGCTTACCACTTATCGCTGCATATCTCGTACCCCGATGCCGCAGCCAAAGCTTACGCCGCCCGCGCGAGACGCAGCCCCGGCGGCGACATATTCATCCACGGCCAGCCCAATGATTGGACGTTTACGAGGGTACCGGGGGACTGGACCGACGGCTGCATCGCGGTTTCAAACGCCGAGATTGAGGCGCTGTGGCAGGCAGTAGGCGATGGCACTCCGATAGAAATACGCAGCTAAAGCGTAGAACTATTCTTGACATAAACCCTGTTTGTTCTAGTTTTGTTTGAACTGCAGGAGTCGGAATGTCATGGCCCAATCGAATTTTGCCTATCTCACCGCGTCAAACGACGCCGCCGGACTGCCGCTGGCTTTGTCAATTTTTTCCGATCGGGCGCATTTGCG
>JANMBA010000437.1:0-9403 GCA_031360105.1 Novosphingobium sp. | reverse complement strand
AGCAAAATCTGGCGGGGATCGCGCTGGCCGCGTGGCAGCCCCGGTAAAAAGCGGGGGCTATCGGACCGACGGGGCGGGCGGTGCAGCAGGCATACTGTTACCCAAGAAGGCCAGACTTTCCTCCAACAGCGGCGCTTTGTACCGGAATGGCTTGGCCAGGGCCATGATCAGGTCATTGTGATCGAGCCCTTGATATAGCCGCAGCCGGGTGGTCGTGCTGCCCAGCGCTTGCTGCCGCGCCGCCAGATTGACTGCGTTGCGCGGGCGGACCTCGGTATCGGCGGTGCCATTGACCAACAGCAGCGGTGGGGCCTCGGCGCGGGCAAAAGTGATCGGCTGCGTTGCCAGCGGATCGGGCGCGCGGCCCATCGCATCGATCGAGCGGCGTTTGACGAACGGATAGAAGTCATACGGCCCGGCAAGGCCAATCGCGGCCTTGACCACCGACGGATCGGCGCCTGCCGCCTTCAGATAGCGCCCGTCGAGCGCCAGCATCACCGCCAGATAAGCCCCGGCGGAATGACCCGCCACCGCGATCCGGTCCGGGTCGCCGCCATAGCGGGCGATATTGTCGTAAGTCCAGCGCACCGCGGCGGCAGCATCCTGTACAAACGCCGGGAACCGCACCTCTGGCACCAGCCGGTAATCCGGCAGCACCACAACATAGCCGCGCGCCGCATAGGCCCGGGCGACGAAGGCATAGTCGAGTCGGCTGCCGTGGGCCCAGCCGCCGCCATAAAAGAACACCAGCACCGGCTTGGCCGCCGTGCCCGAGGCCGCTGGCTGGGCCGCGCCCTGCGTCCACACATCGAGCAAGCCGCGCGGGCCGGGTTCGAACCGCTCTGCACTGGCCACCCGCTCAACCCCGCCATCACCGGGGTACAGATTGTTCAGCACATCCAGCCCGCGGGCCGGTGAATAGGCATAGAGCGCGCCCGCCGCCAACGCCACAACGGCCGCCAAGCCCAACAAATAACGGATCAAGGTCAAACGAATATCTCCCACTGATCGCGCCAAAAGTCGCGAATCCAGCCGCGCTGTCAAGCGACTGCTGGTGCTGCGATGTGGTATTATGGTCCGGATCGGTCTAGGCGGTTGGCGCAAGGTTCAGGCAATTCAGGCAGACACATGGCGCGCAAACACTCGAAGCACGGCCGCTACGATGAAGCAGATGATGAGCCGGAAGCCCCCCCGCCGCCCGTCCCCTGCTGGCTGTGCGAGCGGCCCACCGGGACGGTAATCGTCTGGCATCACCCCGTGCCTAAAAGCCGGGGCGGGCGCGATGTGGTGCCGATGCATCCGATTTGCCAGCAGACCTTGATGGCCAATTTCTCCAATTCCGAACTGCAACGCTATGGGCTGGATGTTGGCCTGTTGCTCCTCAATCCCAATGTCCGCAAATTCGTCGATTGGGTCGCCAAGAAAGACCCTGATTTCACCGCGACCACGGCGAAGAAGCAGCGCTGAGCGGGGCTGGCTTGCCGTTAGCGAACATAGTGCAAATTTTGATGATTGAGAGGGAAACCATGACCGCGCCGATTGCTCCGCAGAATCCCGGCGAGCACTTCGCCTATTGCATCCAGGTGCTGGGCGGTATCACGGCGGCATCGCGGCGGCTGGGGATCGATGAGCGCGCGATCCGGCGGTTTATCAACGGCGAGCGGGCGATAACCGCTGGTTTGCTGCAAGACACGGCCGAAGTCCTGCGCCAGTTGATCGAGGAAGCAACCACAGCAGAACACCAGATTGCAGCGATGGTGAGCGCGGCGCCGACAGAGTTTTGATCCGTCCGACTTTAGTTATAAATTCACGTTTGCGGTTGCGGTTGCGGTTGCGGTCCGGCCTCTCGGAGCACGGTTGTCACAGCATCGATAACTTGCGCGTCGGCGAATGGCTTTTGCAGCACGACGCTGTTGGGTACGCCTTCAGACGGCCAAGCCTCGGCGCTGTCGCCCGTTACGTAAACCACCCCGATCGAGGGGAATTTCAAGCGGGCATGGCGCGCGACACTCCAGCCATCTGCGGTTGAGCCCAGGTTCACATCGGTCACCAGACCGTGGAGGAATTCGAGGCTGTCAATCGCGGCAATTGCCAAGTCGCCATCTGAACTTTCGTGGATGGTAAATCCGCCGGCTTCAAGGACATCGACCAGATTCATCCTGATCAGCGCTTCGTCATCGACCACTAAAATCGGCTGAACTTGATCCACCCAAATCACCCCCACAAACCTGATAGAACAATGTACTGGCCCGCCGATGGTTCCGGTAGCGCAGCGAATTTTCGCTCCTGTGGCGCAATGGACACAACATGGCAATGCCGGGGCATCCGCTGGGTTTGGCGGCGTGCAATCTGGCGGGTCGCTCGTCAGGAAAACGTCGCGCCTGTGAAACCGCAATTTCTAAGGTGACCTCCGGCGCGCTTGGGCTACACTTGCGCAAAAGGAGCTGATCATTCCCTATCGTGCTGCCACCGCCATCGCCCTGTGCCTCTATGCCTCGCAATTGAGCGCGCAAACGGCACCGCCACTAACTGACAAAACTATCCAAGCGACTCAGGCGCCCGAGAATAAGGCGGCAAATCCTGCTGCTGCGGCTGCGAGCACTTCTCCAGCCGCTCTATCAGCAGCACCTGCTCCATCGCCAAATGTGACACCCACCCCCAGCGCTAGCGCGAAATCACCGAAATGGGACGTAAGCGCACCGCCTGGAATGCAGCTGCGCGCGGTGCCGATCAACGTCGATCAGGGCAGCTGGATGAACGTCGATGCGTCTTCGGACGGCCGCTTGATTGCATTCGATATGCTCGGCGACATTTATACCATGCCGGTTGCGGGCGGGGTGCCAACGCGAATCGCCGAGGGTCTGGCCTATGAACACCAGCCGCGCTTTTCGCCCGATAACAAACGCATCGCATTTACATCGGATCGCGGCGGCGGCGATAATATCTGGGTGATGAACGCCGATGGCAGTGACAAGCGGCAGGTCACCAAAGAAGACTTCCGGCTGCTGAACCAACCCTCGTGGAGCCCTGACGGCCGCTTCATCATCGCCAAGAAGCATTTCACCACCGGTCGCAGTCTCGGCACCGGCGAGGTGTGGATGTACCACGTTTCTGGCGGTGGCGGCGTCCTGTTGGTCAAACGCGCGAGCGAGCAGCTGCAAAAGGAACTGGGCGAGCCGATTTTCGCCGCCGACGGCAAGAGCGTCTATTATACGCGGAATGTCACGCCCGGACCGATCTTCGTATACGCGCAAAACTCGCGCACCAGCCTGTTCGATATTGAGCGTTACGATATCGCCAGCGGGGAAGTGGAGACGGCGGTCAGCGGTCTTGGCGGTTCGGTTCGCCCGACCCCAAGCCGCGACGGCAAACGCATTGCCTTTGTCCGGCGCGAAAACAATCAGAGCAAATTGTGGGTCAAGGATCTCGCCAGCGGGGTGGAACGGGTGGTCTATGAACTGCTCGACCGCGATGTGCAGGAGACCTGGGCCGTTACCGGACTTTACCCGAACATGGCCTGGACTGCCGATGATCGGGCTATCGTGTTCTGGGCCGGGGGCAAATTGCGCGCGGTCGGAGCAGATGGGGCTGGGGCGCGTGAAATACCGTTTCACATCGCTGATACGCGGATTGTGGTGGATGCCATCCACCCAGAAGTTGAGGTTTCGCCAAACCGCATCCAGACCAAGCTGCCCCGCTGGGCCAGCGTCTCGCCCGATGAACGGCAAGTCGTCTTTGAGACACTGGGGCACCTCTGGATAAAGCCGCTGGCGGGAGGCGCAGCCCGCCGCCTGACGCGCGGCACTGAACTGGAATTGTGGCCGAGCTGGTCGCGCGACGGACGGCAAATCGTGTTCATCGGCTGGACCGATGCGGGACTTGGCGAGGTGAAGGTGGTCAGCGCGGGGGGCGGAGCGCCCCGGACGGTCACGACCGTTCCCGGGCACTACAGCCGGCCGCGCTTCTCCCCCGATGGCGGGATGATCGTTTTTGAGCAGCGGAGTAGCGAAGGACTGACAGCGGCGCGCGGCAATCGGGGGAACGGTGCCTACCGGGTCGCCGCAGCGGGCGGAGCGCCAGTGCGGATCGCGAAGGATGCGGCCATTCCGCAGTTCGGCTCGCAAAACGACCGCGTGTTCCTGATGCGAAGCGAAAAGGGCAAGCAGCAACTGGTCAGCACTGACCTCAACGGCCAGGCGGCGCGTGTCCATGCCAGCGGCGAATTGGTCAACGATTTCCAGGTCGCTCCCACGGGGGATTATGTTGCCTTCCGGCAGAACTATGAGGCGTTTGTTATCCCGTTGATGCCGGGGAACCAGGAAGTCGAGATCGACAAAAAGACCGGTGCGTTGCCCGTCACCCAGATCAGCTCTGCGGGCGCCAGTTTCATCAATTGGTCGCAAGACGGCAAGGAGGTCCACTGGAGCATGGGGCCGACGTTCTATTCCGTAAAAACCGCCGAACTATTTGCGGCCGCACCTAAGGGTGAAAAGGCACCCGGCTTTGTGCCCCCAAGCTCTGGCTTGTCGCTGTCGATGGACGTGCCCGCTGCCAAGCCGACGGGCACCGTGGCGTTAACGGGCGCGCGCGTGGTGACGATGAGCCGCTCCGATGGCGGGATCATCGACGATGCGACGATCTTGATCCGCGGCGACCGGATTGTCGCGATCGGTGTGCGCGGAACGATCCCGATCCCCGCAGACGCGGTCACAATCGATGTGACCGGCAAGACGATTGTCCCTGGCCTGATTGATGCGCACGCACACGGCGCGCAAGCCGAGGACGAGCTGATCCCTGAACAGAACTGGAATGCGATGGCGAACCTCGCCTTCGGGACGACGACGGTCCACGATCCATCCGCCCGCTCAGCCGAGATTTTTCCAGCAGCCGAAATGCAGCGGGCCGGGATGCGGCTCCAGCCGCGGACTTTCTCCACCGGTGAGATAATCTACGGTGCCAAGTCAGCGGAGGTCTATGCCGAAATCAACAGCTATGAGGATGCACTGGCCAACGTTCGGCGGCTGAAGGCGCAAGGCGCGCACAGTGTCAAAAACTACAACCAGCCCCGCCGTGAGCAACGGCAGATGGTGGTCGCTGCGGCCCAAGCGGAAAATATGGAGGTCGTGCCCGAAGGCGGTTCGCTTTACACAATGGACGTAACGCTGGTGCAGGACGGCAATGCGACCGTCGAACACAATGTTCCACTTGAATATTTCTATGACGATCTGGTGCAATTGTGGTCGCAATCCAAGACCAATTACACCCCGACGCTGGTCGTCACCTATGCGGGGCCGGCCGGTGATCCCTATTGGCGTGCGCACACCGACGTATGGCGGCAGCCGCTGCTGCTCCGGCACGCTCCGCCCGCCGTGCTGGCCGCCCAAAACGCCCGCCGGGAAATCGCGCCCGATGAAGACTATGTCGATGCGGCCAGTGCGCGTGAGGCGAAAAAGCTGGCAGACCGGGGCGTTCAGGTTTCGATCGGAGCGCACGGACAACAGCCCGGACTGGGGGCGCATTGGGAAATGTGGAGTTTCGTTCGCGGCGGTTGGTCGCCGATCGAGGCGCTGCGCGCTGCCACGATCATGCCGGCCACGTCGCTGGGGTATGCCAAGGATATCGGGTCACTTGAGCCGGGCAAACTGGCTGACCTGGTGGTGCTCGATGCCGATCCGACGACGAATATCCGCAACACCGAGAGAGTTCACCAGGTAATGCTGGGCGGCCGTTTGTATGACGCCGCAACATTGAACGAGGTCAGCACCGGTTCGTACAAGCGCCAACCATATTGGTGGGAAGGGGCGAGTGGAGGCCGCAGCACCGGGGCTGCGCTGACAACCGGTGGCGGCGTTGGGGATTTGGAGCAGGATTAGCGACCAGCGCTAAGCCTGCGCGGAAATCACCACGCAACTGCAACAATTGCTATGGCGGCGCCGCTGGTGTTGCGGTAGTGGCGAAGTGCGGGGGGCCGCAGCAGCGTTGAAATTCAAGATTGTGGCCAGCGACAGTAATCCAATTTTGACGCCCGCGACCAAAGCCGCGTTAGCTGTGCGCACTGTTCGATATTCGCTGTGGCTGGCGCTAATGGCCGGGGCACTCTGCTTGACCGAGCCTGCGCTAGCGCAGACTAACCAGACTACAACCAGCTCCACCCCGGCGGCGGCCGATCCGTTGCAGGCTGGTTCGCTGCCGGTGCCGCAAGCACCGGCAGGATCGTTGCCAGCGGTCGAAACTATCATCCCCGATCAGGAATTTAACGCGGCGATCCCGGCGCTGAGTCCCGACGACGATCCCGAACTTAATCAGCCGCTCGAATCGATCGATGAATTCGAACGTCGGCTTAAATCGGCGGCGGTCCCGCCCGCTGCGCAACCGGCCACCGTACCACTGCTCGCCGCGCCCACCGATCCCGAAATGCTGCGGCCACTCCCGCCACTGGCTGATTTCAAGATTGCGCCGGTTGAATTTGCGCAAGGTTCCGAAGATGCCCAAGTGATCGCGCTGGCCTATCAGGTGCAGGTCACCGGGCTTGAAGTGACCACCCAGCTAAGCCCGGTTGATCTGGCGGCATCATTTCGCGGCTTGTCAGCGCTCAATCAGGGCAAGGGTGGTGCGGCCAATCTGGCGCAATTGAACGGACGAATGAGCGAAGACACGCTGCTGTTCAAAAAGTTGCTGGCCGGGCAGGGTTGGTTCGATCCGCTAATCCGTAGCCGGATTGACCGATCAGTGGCGGTCAACGGTCAGCCGCTGAGGGTGGTGTTCGAGGTGGTGCCGGGCAAACAATTTGTCTTGTCTGACATTACCATCACCGCCGATCCCACCGTCCCGCCTGACCTGATCCGCAGCAACATGGCGCTGAAACTGGGTGAGCCGGTGATCGCCGAACGGGTGATCGGCGCTGAAGCCAATGTCGCGCTGGCGCTGCCGCAGAACGGCTATCCGTTTGCCGAAGTGGGCGAGCGTGATGTGCTGCTCGATCCAGATACCGGGCAGGCGGCGTATTCCCTGCCGGTTACGGTCGGACCGCGCGGGCGCTATGGCGACCTCGTTACCGAGGGTAAACCAGCGTTCGGCGCAGATCACATCGCGGTGCTCACCCGGTTCAAACGCGGCGAGCTCTATGACAGCCGCAAGGTCGATGATTTGCGCCAGGCGTTGATCGCGACCGGGCTGTTCAGCGCGGTAGCGGTCGAACCGCGCCGCAGCGATGCCCCGCTTGCTGCTGATGGCACGCAAGATGTAACGCTGGTGGTCAAGCAGCAAGCCGGGCCGCCGCGCGTGCTTGCCGCAACCGCCGGGTACAACACCGGCGAAGGCTTCCGGGTTGAGGCAAGCTGGACTCACCGTAACGTGTTCCCGCCCGAAGGCGCGCTGATCGGCAGCGCGGTGTTGGGCACGCAGGAGCAAGGCGCCAGCGTATTGCTGCGCCGCGCGAATGCTGGCCGCCGCGACCGTTCAGTCGAGCTGGTGGCCGAACTCAAGCACAGCCAGTATAATGCTTTCACGGCCTTTACCGGTCGCTTGTCGGGCAGGGTCAGTTACGATTCGACCCCGCTGTGGCAAAAGCCGCTGACCTATGCCTATGGCGCGCAGCTGATCGGCACGAACGAAAGCGTGTTCGATCCCGGAGTCGCGATGCGGGTGCGCCGGACTTACGCCATCGCCGGGCTGACCGGGCAACTCGGGCTCGACACCACCGACAATTTGCTTGATCCGCACAGAGGCTTCCGGCTCGGGCTGCTCGCCGAACCCGAAGTATCGCTGCAAGGCAGCGTATCGCCTTACGCCCGGCTGCGGCTGGATGGTTCGGCTTACCGGCAGTTCGGCAGCAGTTTGATCCTGGCGGTGCGCGCGCGCGTATCCAGCATTCAAGGCGTATTACTCGACCGCTTAGCCCCATCGCGGCGGCTGTATGCTGGCGGCGGCGGGTCAGTGCGCGGGTTTGCCTACCAAGACCTTGGCCCGCGCGATGTGAACGGCGATCCGATCGGAGGGCGCAGTTTGAACGAAGCCGCAGTCGAAGCGCGTTACCGGTTTGGCGACTACGGCGTGGCCGCATTTATCGATGTCGGCCAGTCCTACGCCGATGCCACCCCCAAGTTCAGCGATCTGCGCGCCGGGGTAGGGCTGGGGCTGCGGGTTTACACCAATTTCGGCCCGGTGCGGATCGACCTTGCGACCCCGCTGGGCCGCCGTCCGGGCGAAAGCCGGATCAACGTCTATGTTTCCATCGGGCAAGCGTTCTGATGCAGCCTGACGATCGCGACCAGATTGAACCAGCCAGTGCCGCTGCGCCGATCCGCCCTGCGCCGCGCCGGTATCGACGTGGGCTGGGCGCGCTGGCACTGCTGCTGGTCGCGGCGCTGGCATTGGTGACAATCGGTTTGAACAGCCAGTGGGGCCGCAATCTAGCGGCGCAGCAGATTTCGCAAACCACCTTTGCCAATGGCCTGCGGATCAGCGTCGGGCGGATCGAAGGTTCGCTGTTTGGCGCCTCGCGGCTGATCGACGTGCGCGCTTATGACACCAGGGGCGAATTTCTGCGAATTGCGCTGGTCGAGCTTGACTGGCGTCCGCTCGCTTATGCGCGGGGCCATATCGATGTCCAGTCGGCCTACGCGCCGCAAGCACTGCTCGAACGCGTCCCGCAATTCAAGGTCAGCACCAGCGCTGGGCCATTATTGCCTGACCTTGATATCGATATCGCGCGGCTGCAGATCGACCGGCTGGAAGCCGCGCTGGCGGTATCGGGCGAACGCCGCCTGTTGCGGCTCGGCGGCTCGAGCCATATCGCCAATGGCCGCGCGCAAATCGCGCTTAAGGGCGGCGCGCTGGTCGAAGCCGGCGTGCTGGGCGGCGACCGGATTGAACTGACGCTTGATGCAATGCCGCAGGCGAACAAGTTAGCGCTCAGCCTGCAACTCGATGCCCCGGCTGGCGGCGTGCTCGCCGCGCTGGGCGGCTGGCGGGGCGGCTTGTCTGCGCGGATCAACGGTGCGGGCGATTGGCAGCGCTGGACCGGCGCGCTGAACGTCGACCTGGCAGGCGCTCCGCTGGCGCGGCTGGCGCTGGGCGCGCAGAGCGGAACAGTGGTGGTCAAAGGCAGTGCTGGTCTTAGCCGGGTGCTGTCGGGAGTGCCCGCAGAACTGGCTGGCCCTAACACGCAAATCGATCTGGTGGCCAAGCTTTCGGGGCGCAGCGCCGATGTGACCGGCAGCGCTTCGAGCGACGCCTTGCGCCTTGGCTATACCGGCAAGGTTGACTTTGCGGCCAATCGCTTCGGCAATTTGCTGCTCGATTGGGCGTTGCTGCGCCCGGGAGCGCTGGCGCCCAATCTGACGGCGCGCGCCCTGCATGGCCGGTTGACGCTGGATGGCGCGTTCGCTGCGCCTGACGCACG
>JANMBA010000003.1:0-3641 GCA_031360105.1 Novosphingobium sp. | reverse complement strand
CATTATGGGGGCTAGTCTGCTCTACCATCTGGCCGAACTGGGCTGGACCGATTGCATGCTGATCGAGAAGGACGAGCTGACTTCGGGCTCAACCTGGCATGCGGCCGGGCAATGCCCCAGCATCACCGGCAGCTTCAACCTCGCCAAAATCCACGCTTACAGCAACGACCTTTACCCCCGCCTCGAAGCGCTGACCGGGCAATCTGTCAGCTGGCACAAATCGGGCGGAATTCGCTTTGCGACTAACGAGCGCGAGCTGGCCTGGTTCAAATACATCCACGGCTTTTCCAAGATCATCGGCTTCGACATGGAGATCATCCCACCGGAAGAAATCCGCCGGATCAATCCCTTTGTCACCACCGATGGGGTGATCGCCGGGGCGTACACGACCGGCGATGGTCACGCCGATCCCTCGGGTATCTGCACAGCTCTGGCGATCGGCGCCAAGGCGATGGGCGCGACGATTGTTCGCCACAACCGCGTGACCGGGCTAAGTCAGTTGCCCAGCGGGGAATGGGATGTAGCCACCGAATTGGGCACCGTGCGGGCCGGCATGGTGGTCAACGCGGCCGGTTGTTATGCCCGTCAGGTCGCCCAGATGGCCGGGATCGATGTGCCCGTTACCAATATGGAGCACCACTATATTGTCACCGACCCGATTCCCGCCTTCGTCGATCGGGACGAGGAAATCCCGGTGATGCGTTGTTCCTATGTCTCGGGCTATTTCCGGCAAGAGCAGAAAAGCGGGCTGATCGGAGTTTACGAGAATCTGGGGCTGGCCGAAGCCTGGGCGCCCAAGGGTATGCCCGAATGGGAATCGACCAGCGAGCTGTTCATCGACGATCTCGACCGGATTTCCAAATGGCTTGAACGGGCGATTGAACGCATGCCGGTGTTTGGTGAGGTCGGGATTCGCCGGATCGTCAACGGCGCAATTCCGCACACTCCTGATGGCGGTCCGCTGCTTGGCCCGGCTGCTGGTTTGCGCAACTTCTGGCAGTGCTGCGGCACCTCGTTCGGGATCGCGCAGGGGGGCGGATCGGGCAAATACCTCGCGCAGTCGATGGTCTATGGTGACGCCGAGATCAACATGGCTGAGTTCGATCCGCGCCGCTACGGGCCGTTCGCTGACGAGGCCTACAGCCGCGCCAAGGTGTTCCTCGATTACCGCATGACCTTCACCACCCGCCCGCCGGGCGAGGAAGAGCCCGACGGACGCCCGCAAAAAATCAGTCCGCTTTACAGCCGGCTGCTGGCGGCGGGCGCGGTCTATGGCGAAACCTATGGCTGGGAACGCCCCAAGTGGTTCTCGCTTGACGGACGCAGCGAAGAGGCCGGATATCACCGCACCAATGTGTTCGAGGTGGTGGCGGCCGAAGTAAAAGCTGTCGAGCAACGGGTCGGCGTGCTCGATCTGTCAGGCTTTGCGAAGTACGAGGTCACTGGTCCTGACGCCGAAGCCTTCCTGAACCGCATCTGCGCCAATCGCATGCCCAGGAAGCAGGGCGGGATTGGCCTGGTCCATCCACTTTCCCGGCTTGGCCGCATCTATGGCGAGATGACCGTCACGCGGATGGCCGACGATCATTTCTATTGCCTTTCCGCCGCCGCGGCCGAGCAGCGCGATTGGGACCACATGGTGCAAAGCAAACTGCCGCACGAGGATGTGACGATCGCCAATGTCACCATGGATCGCGGCGTCTTGGTGCTGAGCGGGCCGCGCTCGCGCGACGTGCTCGCCAAGCTTACCGACGCTGATCTCTCCAACGAAGGGTTTCGCTGGCTCAGCGGGCAGGACATCGTGCTGGCCGGCCTGCCGGTGCGTGCGCTGCGGGTGTCCTATGTCGGTGAGCTGGGCTGGGAACTGCATCCCGCGATGGATGATCTGGCCAAGCTCTACGACGCAGTCTGGACGGTCGGGCAGGAATCTGGGATCGCCAATTACGGGCTCTATGCGGTCAACACGATGCGGATGGAAAAGGGCTACAAGGCCTGGGGCAGCGAACTGACCAACGAATTGACCATGATCGAAGCCGGCATGGACCGGTTCATCCAGTTCAAGAAGGATGACTTCGTCGGCAAGCAGGCGACGCTGGATGCGCCCGACCGGTTCCGGATTGTCTATGGTGAGGTTGCCGCGACCAATGTCGATGTGCGGGGCGCGGAACCGTGCATGGCGGGGGACGTCTGCATCGGTCTGACGACGTCAGGTGGCTTTGGCCACCGGACCGGCAAGAGCCTGTTCTTTGCCTGTGTGCCGCACGACCATGCTGGGCCCGGAACGCAATTCGAGATCCAGTTGCAGGGCGAGCTTCACACCGCGACGGTGCTCGAGCATCCAGCCTATGACCCCGACAACGCCAAGATGAAAGTTTAACGGGATGGCTGCCGAACTTCCCCGCAAGGCCCGCGTCGTCATCATTGGCGGCGGTGTGATCGGTTGTTCGATTGCCTATCACCTGACCAAGATCGGGTGGCAGGATGTCGTTTTGCTCGAACGCAAGCAATTGACCAGTGGCACCACCTGGCACGCGGCCGGGTTGGTGGGTCAGCTTCGCCCCTCGATCAACATGACCAAACTCGCCAAATATACGGGCGAACTGTATCGCGGACTGGAAGCGGAGACCGGGCAGGCGACCGGCTACCGCCAGTGCGGCTCGATCTCGATGGCGACCAATGCCGAACGCTTCGAGGAGCTCAAGCGCAGCGCTTCGATGGCCAAGGTATTCGACTTGCCGGTCCATGTGGTGACACCGCAAGAGATCAAGGAACTAGCCCAGATCGTCAATGTCGATGACGTCGTCGGCGGGATTCACATTCCCAGCGACGGCTATGCCAACGCGGTCGATATCACGATGGCGCTGGCCAAAGGTGCGCGCAGCGGCGGGGCGCGGATCTTTGAAAACACCAAGGTTACTCGAATCCGCCATGACGGCAGCCGCGCAATTGGCGTCGATACCGCGCAAGGTCCGATCGATGCCGACTATGTGGTGATCTGCGGGGGCATGTGGACCCGCGATCTCGCCGCCAGCATCGGGGTCACCGTACCGCTGCATGCCTGCGAACATTATTACGTGCTGTTCGAAGGTGTCGAAGGGATCGACCCGAGCCTGCCGGTACTGCGTGATTACGACTATTGCGGCTACTACAAGTATGATGCCGGCAAGCTGCTGGTCGGCGCGTTCGAACCCAATGCGCGCCCCTGGGGTATGGACGGCATTTCCGAAGACTTCTGTTTCGATGAGATTGCCGGCAGTTTCGAACACTTCGAACCCTTGTTGGTCGATGCGATGCGCCGCGTGCCGGCCCTCGAAAATGCGGGCATTCTGAAGTTCTTCTGCGGTCCCGAAAGCTTCACGCCGGACGTGCGCTATCACCTCGGCGAGAGCGCCGAACTGAAGGGCTGCTTCGTCGCGGCCGGGCTCAATTCGATCGGGCTGCAGTCGGCCGGCGGCGTGGGCAAGGTGATGGCCGAATGGATCCGCGACGGGATCCCGCCAGCTGACTTGTGGGCCGTCGATGTGCGGCGCAACATGCCGTTCCAGAACAACCGCAAGTACCTGCGCGAGCGGGTCACCGAGAGCCTTGGCCTGCTTTACGCGACGCACTATCCGTTCAAGCAATACGAAACCGCGCGCGGG
>JANMBA010000341.1:0-7665 GCA_031360105.1 Novosphingobium sp. | reverse complement strand
CGCCGCCATGCCCGCAATTCCGCGAGGAGGGTCTGTTCAGCCTTTTCCATGCTCGGCACCTTACTTCTTGCTTTGCGATTCGGTTATAGTCAGTTGTCCCCATGCGCCAGAAGGAACTCAGGATTGCACTGGTCTGCTACGGCGGAGTGAGCCTGGCAGTCTATATGCACGGAGTCATCAAAGAACTGTGGAAGCTGACCCGGGCCAGCCGTGCGCATCACGGCGGGCCGCCGATGGAAAGCGGGACCGAAGCGGTTTACTTGCGGTTGCTGACCCGGATCGAGCAGCACTCGCAATTGCGGCTGAAGGTGCTGACCGACATTATCGCCGGGGCCAGCGCGGGCGGGATTAACGGGATCTATCTCGCGCAGGCAATTCATTCGGGGCAAAGCCTTGAGCCGCTTACTGACCTGTGGCTCGAACGGGCCGATGTTGATGTGCTGCTCGATCCCGATGCGCGGCCGTGGTCACGGTATGCCAAGTTCTGGGCGATGCCGCTGGTCTATTGGATGCTCAAGCGCCCGGGCAATGTCGTCTCGGCCAGCGTGGCGCC
The DNA here is from genome assembly GCA_031360105.1 of Novosphingobium sp. Lineage (GTDB taxonomy): Bacteria > Pseudomonadota > Alphaproteobacteria > Sphingomonadales > Sphingomonadaceae > Novosphingobium. Next base: position 7,112 of record JANMBA010000341.1, on the reverse strand, counting down.
CGAAACCCGTTCGGAAGTGCGCGGCAAGCTTTCGCGGCTGATCCGTTCGCGCTGGTTCGAGCCGCCATTCGGCGGACTCGGATTTTCGCGGCTGCTGGCCGAAGCGCTTGATACGATGCAGCGCGGCGCGGCCGATGCACCTTTGCTGCCCGCCGATCACCCGCTCGATCTGTTCGTCACCGCGACCGATTTTAAAGGGCACCCGCAGATGCTGCGGCTGAACAGTCCGGCGATGATCGAGGAAAGCGAACACCGCGTGTCGATCGGGTTTCGCGCTTTGACCCCGGCCGAGGGAGGGCAAAATCTGGCTGCCCCACTTGAACTGGTGCTGGCCGCGCGGGCCACTGCCAGCTTTCCGGGCGCGTTCCCGCCGCTGCAACTGACAGAAATCGATGCGCTGGCCCGTGAACGCAACGATCCGTGGCACAGCCGCACCGCCTTTGCCGAGCGCGTGATGCCCGAACACAGCCACCACGGAGATATCGAGGCAGTGGCGCTGATCGATGGATCGGTGCTGGTCAACGCTCCGTTTGCCGAAGCGATGGCCGTGCTGCGCGATCGCCCGGCGCAGCGTGAGGTTGACCGGCGCTTCGTCTATATCGATCCGCATCCGGACGAGATTGGCGGGCAGCGCCACACCGATCCGCGCCCACCGGGGTTCTTTTCAGTAATTTTCGGCTCGCTCTCATCGATCCCGCGTGAGCAACCGGTGCGTGATAACCTTGAAGCCATTGCTGCCGCTTCGCGCCAGCTGACCGCGCTCAAGACGATTGTGGATGCCTTGCGGCCCGAGGTTGAGACCAAGGTTGAGAAACTGTTTGGGCATACGTTGTTCCTTGATCGCCCGAGCGTACGGCGGCTCGGCAATTGGCGCGCCAAAGCGCAGCAGGCGGCCGCGACGCAGGCGGGTTATACGTTCCAGTCGTACGGTCAGGTCAAATTTGTCCAGATCATCGATGAGCTGGCCGCGACGATTGAACACGCCGCGCCTGACCTGGCGATAGGCGGGGCCGAACCGGTGGCGCAGCGGCTTGGACAATGGCTGGCGCAGCACGGCCTTGACAGCCTTTCGGCAATGCGCGGCGGGGCCAGCGCGCCGACTATCGCCTTCTTCCGCGATCACGATCTGGGCTTTCGCATCCGCCGGTTGCGGCTGCTGGCGCGGCGGCTGGCCGAAGATTGGGATGACCTTGATGCCGATGCGCCAGAGGCCCGCGAGGCTGTGCGCGGAACCGTCTATCGCGCGCTGGCGCTCTATTTTGACCGCGAGGCAAGCGGCGCGCTCGGCAGCGATTTTGCGGGGGTCGCGCGGGGTTTTGACAACGATCCGGGCGCGGTGCTCCGCGCAATTGGCCAGCGGCGGCAATTGCCCGCGACCGATCTGGTAGTCGATGGCCTGCTGGTCGAAGCGCTCGCCCGGATGCCGCGCGAACTCAAGCGGCGGGTGCTGCTGACTTATCTCGGCTTTCCGTTTTACGACACGGTCACGCTCCCATTGCTGCGCGGCGAAGGCTCAACCGAATTTGAACCGGCTAAGGTCGACCGGATTTCGCCCGAAGACTGCAACACGATCCGCTCCGGCGGCGCGCATGCGGTGCTGCGCGGGACCGAGTTCTACAACTTCGGTGCGTTCTTCAGCCGCGCTTACCGCGAGAATGACTATCTGTGGGGGCGGCTGCATGGGGCCGAGCGGATGATCGACCTGATCGCCTCAACCATGCCGAAGGGTATGGAGCTCGATCCCGCCGAGCTGGTGCGTAGTAAGATTGAAGCGTTCCATGCGGTGCTCGATGAGGAACAGCACCGGTTGAAAACCGATCCCAAGTTGATTGCGGGCCTGCGCGCCGAACTGGCTGGGGCGAGCTAGCCCCGTCTTTATTCCGTCAACCCTTCCCAGGCTTCCTTGATCCGGTCAAAAAACCCCTTCGATTGCGGGGTCTCATCGCCGGTTTCAGTGTCCTGCAATTCGCGCAGCAATTCCTTTTGCCGCGCGCTGAGTTTGGATGGCGTCTCTACCATAATTTCGGTGACCAGATCACCGCGTCCGCGCGCTTGCAGCACGGGCATCCCCGCGCCGCGCTTGCGCAACTGCTTGCCCGATTGGATGCCTGCCGGAATTTCAATCGTAATCCGCTGCCCGTCGAGCCCCGGGATCTCGATTTCGCCGCCCAGCGCCGCCGTGGTGAAGGCAATCGGCACGCGGGTGACCAGATTGGTCCCGTCGCGCTCGAACACCGCGTGGCGGCGGATGTGGATGAAGATGTACAGATCGCCCGCCGGCGCGCCGAACGGCCCGGCCTCGCCTTTACCGGCCAAGCGAATCCGCGTGCCGGTATCCACCCCCGGCGGGATTGCCACATCAAGCTTTTGCGGGGTATCGACCCGGCCCTCGCCGCGGCAAGAGCGGCACGGTTTTTCGATTACTTCGCCGCGTCCGTGGCAGGTCGGGCAGGTCCGCTCGACCATGAAAAAGCCCTGCTGCGCGCGGACCTGGCCGTGGCCGCCGCACAGATTGCAGCGGCGCGCGCCGGTGCCCGGTTCCGCGCCCGAACCATCGCATGGCGCGCATTTGGCGGCGACTTCGATTTCGATCGCGGCCTGCTTGCCGTGAAACGCCTCGTCGAGGCCGATCTCCATGTCATAGCGCAAGTCCGCGCCGCGCCGCGCCTGTTGCCGCCCGCCGCCTCCGCCGCCGCCGAACGCGCTGCCAAAGATCGTTTCAAAAATGTCGCCAAGGTCGGAAAAGCCAGCGCCACCGCCGCCGCCTTGCCCGCCGCCGCTCATGCCCTGCTTGAACGCCTCGTGCCCGAACCGGTCGTAAGCCGCGCGCTTTTGCGGATCCTTGAGGCATTCATAAGCCTCGCTGATCGCTTTGAAGCGGTGTTCTGCGTCGGCGTCGCCGGGATTCTTGTCAGGATGCCAGCGCATCGCCAGGCGGCGGTACGACGACTTGATTATGCCGTCGTCCGCTGTGCGCTCAATCTCGAGCAATTCGTAGTAGTCGCCTTCAACAGCCATCAAACAGCCCCATACAAAAGCCCCTCCCCGTTGGGGAGGGGTTGGGGTGGGAGTACGACGCTGCCGTTGTGGCCCACCCCGCTTCGACTAAATGGCAAAGCCATAAAGTCTCGCTGCCCCTCCCCGCCGGGGAGGGGTGGAGGTTAACCCTTGTTCTCGTCGACTTCCGAAAACTCAGCATCGACCACATCTTCACCGCCTTCAGCCGGAGCCGCAGGATCGGGTGAAGCCGCCGTTGCCTGTTCCTTCTCGTAGATCGCCTGGCCCATTTTCATGGCCTTCTCAGTCAGCGCTTGAGTCTTTGCGGTCATGTCTTCGGCATTGCCACTTTCGATTGCGGTTTTGGCCTCAGCCAGCGCGGCTTCGATTTCGGACTTGAGTTCCGGATCGATTTTGTCGCCGTGTTCGGCCAGCTGCTGTTCGGTTGCGTGGACCAGACTGTCGGCGTTGTTCTTGGCTTCCGCCGCCTCACGCCGGACCTTGTCGTCCGCTGCAAACTGCTCAGCATCTTTGACCATCTGATCGATATCCGCATCGGACAACCCGCCCGAAGCCTGGATCTTGATCTGCTGCTCCTTGCCGGTGCCCTTGTCCTTGGCGTGGACATTGACGATGCCGTTCGCGTCGATGTCAAACGTCACCTCGATCTGGGGGACACCGCGGCGCGCCGCCGGAATTCCGACCAAATCGAACTGGCCGAGCATCTTGTTGTCCGCAGCCATTTCGCGCTCGCCTTGGAACACCCGAATAGTCACCGCCTGCTGATTGTCTTCAGCGGTCGAATAGGTCTGGCTCTTCTTCGTCGGGATCGTGGTGTTGCGATCGATCATCCGGGTGAACACTCCGCCCAGCGTTTCAATGCCGAGCGACAGCGGCGTCACGTCAAGCAGCAGCACGTCCTTGACGTCGCCCTGCAGCACGCCGGCCTGAATCGCCGCACCCATTGCCACGACTTCATCGGGATTGACGCCGGTGTGCGGCTCTTTGCCGAAGAAGTCCTTCACCACCTCGCGCACGCGCGGCATCCGGGTCATCCCGCCAACCAGCACGACATCGTCGATATCAGCAGCCTTGAGGCCTGCATCGGCCAGCGCCTTCTTCATCGGCTCTTTGGTGCGTTCGATCAGGCCCGCGACCATCTTTTCGAGGTCGGCGCGGGTGATCGTTTCGACCAGATGCAGCGGCGTGGTGCTGCCGCCTTCCATCCGGGCGGTGATGAACGGCAGGTTGATTTCGGTCGAAGCGGTGCTCGACAGCTCGATCTTGGCCTTTTCGGCGGCTTCCTTCAGCCGTTGCAGCGCGAGCTTGTCCGTGCGGAGATCCATGTTCTCCTTCTTCTTGAACTGCTCGGCCAGGTATTCGACCACGACGTTATCAAAGTCTTCGCCGCCCAGGAAGGTATCGCCATTGGTGCTCTTCACTTCGAATACGCCATCGCCGATCTCAAGGATCGAGACATCGAAAGTGCCGCCACCAAGGTCATAGACCGCGATGGTCTTGCCGTCGTTTTTGTCGAGGCCGTAAGCCAGCGCCGCGGCTGTCGGCTCGTTGATAATCCGCAGCACTTCAAGACCCGCAATCTGTCCGGCGTCCTTGGTCGCCTGCCGCTGGGCATCGTTGAAGTAAGCCGGAACGGTGATCACCGCCTGCGTGACGGTTTCGCCAAGATACGCCTCGGCGGTTTCTTTCATCTTTTGCAGGATGAACGCGCTGATCTGGCTGGGCGAATAGTCTTCGCCGCCGGCCTTGACCCACGCGTCACCATTTTTGCCCTTGGCGATGGTGTAAGGGACCAATTCGGTGTCCTTCTTGGTCACCGGATCGTCAAAGCGGCGGCCGATCAGGCGCTTGACCGCAAAAATCGTGTTGTCACCGTTAGTCACTGCCTGGCGCTTGGCCGGCTGACCGATCAGCCGCTCACCATCTTTGGTGAAGGCGACGATCGAAGGCGTGGTGCGGGCGCCTTCTGAATTTTCAATAACTTTGGGCTTGCCGCCATCCATCACTGCAACGCAGCTGTTGGTGGTACCAAGATCGATCCCGATAACTTTAGCCATGTGAACCCCATTCCTTCGCTTGGTCAGTGACACCGCGTATTTCGCCTCCCGCATGTACGGCAAGGCGGCTCGGCGGCTCTTTATGAGCGGGATATAGGAGCGGTTTTGCTTGGCACAAGGGCGGCGCCGGACTAGCGACGGGCAAATTTGTTTGGCCAATAAAGGATACCCAGCGTGAACCGAGCCCGCCACTTTGCCCTGCCGCTGGTTGTCTTTGCTGCGACTGCCACACTGGGCGGCTGCAAAGCCGCTGACCAGCCAACAGCGGCCGCCAGCAGCGCGCCGGCCGGTAAGCCCGGCGTGACCGTTGCGGATGCGCGGCTGGTGTTACCCGCCGTGCCGGGCAATCCCGGCGCGGCATACTTTGCGCTCGATAACGAAAGCAAGGACACGGTTGCCATCGCCAGCGTGGCACTAACCGGCGCGGGCAAAACCGAAATCCACACCGCCAGCATGAATATGGTCGATCGCGCCGAAGCCGAGCCGCGTACCACGCTGACGTTTGCGCCGGGCAAGCTGCATGTTATGGTGTACGATGTGAACGCTGATCTGAAGGCGGGCAGCGAGACCGAACTGACGGTTACGTTCACCGATGGCACAAAAGCGTCGGTCCCAGCCAAAATCGAAGGCGCGGGGGAAGCGGCGATGGGCACCATGAGCGGCATGGAAGACAAGCCCTGAGCGCGGCACCTTTAACCTGTCCGGTGGGCGGAGAACGCCCGCTGACACCGGGCGAAGTGGCGCTGGTCCGCGAAGTGTTTGGCAGCGCGATTGACCCGGCGCCAGTGCTGATCCGCCGCCGCAAGTGGTTCGCGTTCCACCCGCGCAAAGTAACGATGGCACCATCCGGCCATCTGCATTTTCACCCCGGCGGTGACAATTATTGCGATGATTTCAGCCAGGCTTCGCCGGGCATGCAGGGCCATTTCATCCACGAGATGACCCATGTCTGGCAAACCCAGACGCGCGGCTGGTGGTACGTCCCGCTGCTGGGCGCGGTGCAGCGGAAATATGCGTACAAGCTCAAGCCCGGCAAGCCGCTAACGGCTTATGGGATCGAGCAGCAGGCCGAGATTGTGGCGCATGCGTTCATGCTGCGGCGGGGCTGGAAGGTTAAGGGATCGCCAAGTCTTGATGCGCTTGACGCACTATTGCCGTTCAAGGCACATTGATATACATTTTGCGAATTGTATATCCAAAAGGTGACATCATGGAACAGTTCAAAATTGCCAAATGGGGCAATAGCCTGGCGGTTCGGCTGCCCAGCAAAATGGTCAAGCGGCTTGGCCTGAAACAGGGGGACTCAGTCCCTGCGGAATTGATCGTTGGCAGCGCTGCGCTCCGAGCTCAACTGCTTGCCGAGCGCGAAGCCACCAAGATGACCCGCGAAGAAGCCACCGCTTCAATCCGCGCTGGCAGGAAACTTTTTCCCAAGGATTTGCGTCCCGAAGACTGGAAGATTGACCGCAACGACCCTGATATGAGGGGCTGAAGTGTCACATTTCGTTGACACGAATATCGCGGTTTACGCCATACTTCCGGGGCCAAAAGGCGAAAGAGCTCTGCAATGTTTGAATGGTGCGGTTATCAGCGTTCAAGTCTTGAATGAATTTGCCAATGTAGCGATGCGCAAATTCAACCTGTCAAAATCAGTCCTTGCCCTGAAAGTTTCGGAAATCCGCTTTCAGGTCGATTCAATCGTGTCCGTCACAGAAGAAAACCACGACCTCGCCCGCGCAATAGCCTTCCGCTACAAGCTCAGCTTTTACGACAGCGCTTTGATCGCGGCTGCCCTGCTCGCCGATTGCAACACCTTCTACAGCGAGGATATGCAGCAAGGCCTGTTGATCGAAGACCAGCTGACCATCATCAACCCCTTCGCCTGATCAATCCGGGTTCTTCGCCACCGCCACCATCGCCGGACGCAGTAGGCGGTCCTTGATCATGTAGCCGGCTTGCAGTTCCTGCAGCACCGTGCCTGGCTCGGCATCGTTTGACGGCACTTCGAGCATGGCCTGATGCTGGTTGGGATCGAGC
>JANMBA010000322.1:0-3621 GCA_031360105.1 Novosphingobium sp. | reverse complement strand
GCAGGGGCATTTACGGCTTGCGCATAGCGCTTGAACAGGTGCTTGATCGAGATTGCGGCGTGGGTGCTCAAAGCTCCCGCTTAGCGCCTGATCTGGCCAAGGCAAACCCCCCGAACGACTGCCAAAAGATAGCGGACAACGAGGATTGCTACCGCCAAATTAACCATATGCATGCAAGGGGTCTTCAGTCCGCAGCGCTAGGTAGTATGCAATGCCTTGGGGATTATCAGAATCAGTCGGCCGCTGGCGAGCCGTAAACCGAGCTTTTTGCGGATTGCTGGCGCTCGCCGGGGTGGCGCTGGGGGCTGACCCGGCGGCGGCCGCCAACCCGCCAGTGGTGGTCACCGCCCGTGCCCGTGCCACCGTGGTTGCTCCGTTAACGCTGGTTTGGGTGCAAGACCTCAAGTTCGGTCGGATCATCCCGCAGCCGCTGCCTGGCACGGTTACCGTCGATAAAGTGACCGGGGCGTGCATCGTCACCGGGCCGATCATCGAGGTCGGCAAATGTCAGTTTGCCCAGTTTGCCGGGATGGGCACCAAGAATATGGGCGCGCGGATCAGCCTGACCACGGTGGTCAACCTGACCGGTCCGGGGCAGACCATGGTGCTCGACCAGATTGCGCTGGGGACCAATTCGACGATCACCTTTGCTGGTAACGCCAACGCCAATGGCAACGGCGTGGGGCTGACCAAAGGCGGCAATGCCGAACGCTACACGATCACGACGAACTCCGGCATTTACCTGCTCAATGTGGGCGGGCGGCTTACCGTCAACGCCAATCAGGCACCCGGGGTTTACAACGGATCGATCACGGTTTCGGTGCAGTACCAGTAAGCTGGAAATCGGCGGCGGCGACTGCTAGGGCGCTGCCATGAGCAACACACCTGAAACCGTTCTGACCACCGGCCGCCGCGTGATGTGCGACGGGGCTAGCGACATTCCCGGCGGCGCTGCGCTGGGCCACCCACGCGTCTGGCTGGAAATCGACGAGCACGGCTACGTCGATTGCGGCTATTGTGATCGCCGGTTTGTGCTGCAGGGCGGCCCGGCGGATGGGGCTGACCAAGCGGGCCTGCACGATGTCTCCTCTGGTATGAGCGCCTGAAGGTCCTATATCCGGGAGCATGACCGCTCTCGATCCCCGTTCGCTGCTGTTTGCCCAGCTTGATCCCGCCCGCGCTGCGGTACTGACCCGCGATGCGCTGGCGCGGTGTGATGATGGCGAGCTATATTTGCAGTTCATCGCATCTGAAACGTTCGTATTCGACGACGGGCGGCTCAAGACCGCTGACTATTCGCGCGACGCCGGTTTCGGCCTGCGCGGGGTCTCGGGTGAAATGACCGGGTTCGCCCATGCCAACGAGATCAGCGAAGCCTCGATCCGGCGCGCGGCCGAAACCTTGCAATTGCTCGATCCCGCCTCAGCCCAGCCCGCGCCGCCGCCGCGCCGTAACAACCGCCACCTCTACACCGCAGCCTCGCCGCTCGATGCGGTCGGGTTCGCCGAAAAGGTTACACTGCTCGAAACGATCGACGCCGCTGCGCGGGCCCGCGATCCGCGCGTGGCGCAAGTCAGCGTCAGCCTCGCCGCGAACTGGTCAGCGATCGAGATCATCCGCGCCGATGGCTTCACCGCCGCCGACGTGCGTCCGATGGTGCGGCTCAACGTCAGCATCGTCGCCGAGGTTAACGGGCGGCGGGAAACCGGCAGTTTCGGGATCGGCGGGCGGCGTTTGTACGACGATCTGTTTGAACCCGCGACGTGGAATCGCGCGATTGATGAGGCGCTGGCGCAGGCGCTGACCAATCTCGAAAGCGTCGATGCCCCGGCGGGCGAGATGACCGTGCTGCTTGGCCCCGGCTGGCCCGGCGTGCTGCTGCACGAAGCGGTCGGACACGGGCTCGAAGGCGATTTCAACCGCAAGGGCACCAGCGCCTTTTCGGGCCGGATCGGCCAGCGGGTGGCCGCGCCCGGAGTAACGGTGGTCGATGATGGCACTTTACTTGGGGCCAGCGGGCAGGGCCGCCGCGGCTCGCTGTCGATCGATGATGAAGGCACCCCGACGCAAGAGAACGTGCTGATCGAAGACGGCGTGCTCAAAGGCTATATGCAGGACCGGCTCAATGCCCGGCTGATGGGGGTACCGGCCACCGGCAACGGGCGCCGCGAAAGCTATGCCAGCACCCCGATGCCGCGGATGACCAACACCTTCATGCGCGCGGGCAACGATGACCCGGGCGAGCTGTTATCGCGGGTCAAATCGGGCATTTTCGCCAAGAGCTTTGGCGGCGGGCAAGTCGATATCGTTTCGGGCAAATTCGTGTTCTCGTGCACCGAAGCGTACAAGATCGAGAATGGCAAATTGGGCGCGCCGATCAAAGGCGCGACGCTGATCGGCGATGGGCCGACCGTGCTGACCAAAGTAATCGGAATCGGCAACGATCTGGCGCTTGACGAAGGCATCGGGATTTGCGGCAAGGCCGGGCAAAGTCTGCCCGCCGGGGTGGGTCAGCCGACTTTGCTGGTGTCGGGATTGACGGTTGGCGGGACCGCGTGATTTTTCAGCCGCAGTTCAGCTAATGGTGGTATGGTGGAGGCCTCACTCGTTCAGGAGTCGAAACCCATGCGCGCTTTTGCCCTTACCCTTGTCGCCGCCGCAGCCTTGCTGACGGGCCCGGCGCTTGACGCGACGCCGCGGCTCAGCCCGCAGCAGCAGCTTGATAAATTGCTCGATGGGCGGGTTGCGGGCAAGCCGGTGCAGTGCATTTCGCAATTCGATACGCGCGAGATGCAAGTGCTCGACAAGACCGCGATTGTCTATGGCTGGGGCAATACGATCTGGGTCAATACTCCGCGGAATGCGGCTGACCTCGACGATGACGATATTATGGTCACCCGCGTCAATGGCAGCCAGTTCTGCAGCCTCGATATTGTCAATACGGTCGATCGCAGCGGCGGGTACACCAATGGCTTTATCAGCCTGGGTGAGTTCGTGCCCTATCGCCGGGTCGCCAAGTAACTCCAAATTGCGAGCATGTTGCCGTGGTTCAAGCGCCGTCCAGCATGATCTGGGCGGCCTTCGCGGTCTGCTGACGGCTGGCTTGACTCGGGCGCAGAGGCCTTTAGGGTATTTACCCTAGAGGTGGGTCCCGGCACGAGGATCGCCCCCGGGAGAGAACCATGGCCACTGCCGCTACACTAACACGCACCGTATCACCGATTGCTCCGATCGACGTATCCGACGCCGCGCTGTATGCGCAAGATCGCTGGCAGGAACCGTTCCGTATGTTACGGGCGCAGGCCCCGATCCAGTATGTCCCGGAAAGCGGGTTCGGGCCTTATTGGTCAGTCAGCACCTATAAGCCGATTATCCATATCGAAGCGCTGCCCAAGGTGTTCTCGTCAAGCTGGGAATATGGCGGCATTTCGATTGCCGGCGATGTGGAAAAGCCGATGGAAGGCGAACAGCGTTTGCCGATGTTTATCGCAATGGACCCGCCTAACCACACCGCGCAGCGCCGCACGGTCGCGCCCTCGTTCGGCCCGAGCGAAGTGGCGGCAATGAAAGCCAAAGTGCAGGCCCGCACTGCTGAAGTGCTCGATTCGCTGCCGATCGGCG
>JANMBA010000411.1:0-2082 GCA_031360105.1 Novosphingobium sp. | reverse complement strand
CGCGCGTGGCGAGCAGATTGCCGCCGTCCACCGAAACTTGCACGAGCACCCGGTCCTTTTCGAGATCGGTGTGTTTGAGGTTCAGCCGCACGCCATTGGCAAAGCGGATCTGGCGGATGCCGAGCACGGGTTCGCGCTCATCGCTGACCACTGTTCCGGCGGAGCCAAAGTCGGTGTAGCCAAAACTGCTGACTGCGGTGCGTTCGGGCGGCGTGATTGGCGCGCGCAGCGCCTCACCCCAGGCATTGCGCAGATCGGCAGTGCCATTGGCCGGCGGCACCCGACCTTGAAACCGGATCAGCGGCTGATCGAGCGGAATAGCCTCGCGCTTAAGCGCCGCCATCACCGTATCAGGCGAAATTTGCGGGATAAAAGCTTCGAGTCGATCGTACGAAGTGCGCGGGGCGTCGGGCACCACCTCATCGTTGACCAGCGCCAGCACTGCGCCAAGCAACTGCGCATTATTGCGCGTGGTTTCGGCATCGGCGGCATTGCGGTGCGCGGTGCGGATGATCGCAACCTGCTCATTCACCTCTTGAGGGGTGAAGCCGTACAGCAGTGCGCGGTGATAGTCCTGCCCGGCCTGAACCAAGCCGCGGCGCCATTGCCCGTCGACCGTGTCGATCGCCAGTTCAGTCGCGCGGCCTTCGCGGAACAGGTCACTGGTGCCGTAGCTCGCGCTGCGAAATGGCGCGTTGGCCTCGCGGCTGCGGCGCAGCATGCGGCGGTTGATAATCGCATAGCCGACCTGCCGCAGCAGGTTTTCGCGGCGCTGCGCCAGATTGTCAGGCTCCACCAGCCAGGCGCCCTTGCGGGTGATCGAAATGCGCTCGGACAAGGCCGGATCGATGAACACATCGGTCAGCCCCTTCGCCTTTGGGGTCATCGGGCCGGCCAGCGGCACCGGTTCGACCGGAGCGGCCGACCAATCGGCAAATTTGCGGCGGAGCTGGGTTTCGACCTGATCGGGATCGAAATCTCCGATCACGAACAGCGTCACATGGCCCGGCACATATTCGCGCGCCCAAAAGCCTTTGAGCCCCGGCGCAGTGGCGGCCACCAGCGAACCATGCGTCCCAATCGGCAGCCGCGCGGCCAGCTTTGAGCCGGGCAGCAGAAAGCCGATCTGGTCTTCGTAGGACTTGAGCTGAAACCCGCCGCGATCGCGCATTTCGGACATCACCACGCCGCGCTCACGGTCAACCGCGCCGGGGATGAACGACAGTTCGCTGGCGGTTTCGCGCATCAGCATTAGCGCCGTATCGAGCAGCGCCGGATCGGCCCGCGGCAGATCGAGCTTGTAAGTGGTATGCTGATAATCAGTCGAGGCATTGGTATCCGCGCCGAACGCCAGCCCGTCGCGTTCGAGCAATTTGACCATCTCGCCTTCGGGCACATGGGTGCTGCCGTTGAACGCCATGTGTTCGACGTAATGCGCAAAGCCGCGCTCATCGTCGTGTTCGTCCAGCGAGCCCGCATCGACCTGCATCCGCACCAGCGCGGTGCCTTTGGGCTGGGCATTGCTGCGGATTACGTAATGCAGGCCATTGGGCAGCACGCCGAACCGGTAACCGGGATCGACCGGGACGTCGCTTTGCTGGAATGCCCAGGCAGGCTTGGCCGGACCCGCACTGGCCACATGGCCGGTGCGGGGGGCGCAAGCAGCCAGCGCGAGGGCGGAAATCGATAGGGCGAACAAAACCTTGGGGTGGTGCATGGCCCGCTAAGTGGCGCAATGCCGCCTGCGGGGCAAGCGCCTACTTGCCCCGCAGTTTACGGTGCGCCGTCAAGTCGAACACTTCGCTCGGTCCGCTGTCGGCCTCCAGCAGCCCGAGCCGCCGGGCAACCTCTTGATAGGCCTCTTCCTCGCCGCCCAGATCGCGGCGGAAGCGGTCTTTGTCGAGCTTTTCGCCGGTGGTCATATCCCACAACCGGCAGCCATCGGGGCTGATCTCGTCGGCCAGAATGATCCGGCTGTAATCACCGTCCCACAACCGCCCGAACTCAAGCTTGAAATCGACCAGCCGGATGTTGATCGCGGCAAACATCCCGCACAGGAAATCGTTGATGCGGATCGCCATC
>JANMBA010000307.1:0-6629 GCA_031360105.1 Novosphingobium sp. | reverse complement strand
TTCCTCAAGCTGCCCGACATGTTGCCATGCCACGGCCATCAGCATTTTGGCTTTGGTGTTGGTTGGTTCGGTCTGCAAAATTTTCTGATAAATCGCAATTTCACGGTGATGCAGGGCAATTGCATCGGTGTAGCGGTTTTGTCCGGCCTGCGCCTTGCCCAGCCAGTTTATCGCCACCCCGACTTCCAGTTGCCGCGCCGATGCAGACTTTTCCTGAGCGGCCACCCGCTCCACCATCGCCAATGCCTTGGCAAAGGCGGGTTCGGCTTCGGCAAAGCGCCCCTGATCGTAAAGCAGGGTACCCAGATTGCTCTCAGCGTACGAGCTTTCCATTTGCCATTCGGGTTTTTTGGGATCGAGCGCCATCAACTGGTCGGCCAGCCGCTTGTATTCGCGGAACTGGGCCTCGGCCTCTTTGCCCTCACCGCGCTCGTAAGCGATATAGCCCACCCAGAACACGCTTTGGGCATGATCGAAAATGCGGTGCGGATTGTTGGGATCACGCGCCAGCGATTCCGCCGTGGTTGCCGCCGCTGTGCGGAAAGCGGCCAGCCCGCCCACGCTGTCCCCGCGGATATTGCGCACTTCGCCGACCAGATGCAGCGCGCGGCTGCGGCGGCCCAGCGCGTCGGCGTCCAGATCGCCCGGGCGCTGGCCGGCATAGTATTTGAGCGCGCGCTGGCCAACCACGTCGAGCGCATCGAGCCGCCCGACCGGCTCCAGCTTTTCGCGCAGATCGGTCAGCATGAATTCGACCAGTCCATCGGATTCCGAGCGCTGGTGGCGCGCATCGTTGCGTTGCTGGACCGCGAACCAAGCCATCCCGCTCATCACGGCGGCCAGCAGCAGCGATCCGCCGGTGACCAGCCGCGCGCGCAGTGCCCGGCGCCGATCATCGCGCCGGACCAGCTCGTCCAGCCCAACCCCCAGCATCGCCGCCGCCAGCTTAAGCCGGGCCCGGCGCCTGCCATCGCCGCTGCTGCGGGCATCGGCGGCCAGCGGCGCATCGATCCGCTGATCGGTAATCTGCCCGGCGGCATCCACCAGATGGTTCAGCGCTTTGGGGAAGCATTCGGTCGCGGGATCGTTCGGATTGCCATCGACAATCAGCGCGAGGATCTTTTCGGGATCACGGTGCGTCTTGAACCAAGCAATCTCGCGGTTGACCCATTCCGATTTGGCCGAACGCGGCGAGCAGACCACAATCAGGAATTCGGATGCCAGCAGCGCCGCTTCGACCGCTTTGCCGATACTGGTCCCGGCGGCTTCTTCTTCGCGGTCTTTGAACAGCGGCATCAGCCGGGCCGGCACCGGGCCGCCCGGCGTTTCCTTGCCGATCAACGGGCCCGGCGTGCGATAGGTCTCAATCGCGTGGTGCAGCCATTTGCCCCAGGCCGCATCGGCCCAGCTATAACTGATGAAGCCTTTATAGCGGAACTCTGACATCGCCACTTCCCCCGGCGCGACCCAGACCGCTTCTAAAGCGGTGACCCATCCTTGTCGCGGTAGATTTCGCGGCGGCCGACGTGGTTGGCCGGGCCGACAAAGCCGTCGCCTTCCATCCGCTCAACCCATTTGGCGGCGGTGTTATAGCCCACGCCCAGTTGCCGTTGCAGCCACGAGGCGCTGGCTTTCTGGCTTTCGAACACGATCTGGCAGGCCTGGCGGTATTTGCGCTCTTCCGGGCTGTCGCTGGCGGCAGCATCAAGGTCGTCGAACCCGAAGGCGCTATCCTCGGGCTCTTCAGTGACCGATCCGACATATTCAGGCTTGCCTTGCGCGCGCCAGAAATCGGCGATCCGCTCGACCTCTTCGTCCGATACGAACGGTCCGTGGACCCGCATGATCGGTTCGGTGTTGGGCTTGTACAGCATGTCGCCCTTGCCCAGCAGCTGCTCGGCACCCTGTTCGCCCAGAATGGTCCGGCTATCGATCCGGCTGGTCACCGCAAAGCTGATCCGGGTCGGCAGGTTGGCCTTGATCACCCCGGTAATCACATCGACTGACGGGCGCTGCGTCGCCATGATCAAGTGGATGCCCGCCGCGCGGCTCTTTTGCGATAGCCGCTGGATCAGCACTTCGATTTCCTTGCCGACGGTGACCATCAGATCGGCCAGCTCGTCAACAATCACCACGATCTGCGGCAGCGTCTGGTAATCGAGCTGGCGCTCTTCGAACAATTCCTCGCCGGTATCCTGATCGAACCCGATCTGAATGCGCCGCCCCAGCGGCTTGCCTTTGGCAATCGCACTGGTGACCTTTTCGTTGAAGCCCGACAGGTTGCGCACCGATAGCTCGCTCATCTGGCGGTAACGCCGCTCCATTTCCTCAACCGCCCATTTGAGCGCGCGCACCGCCTTGGCCGGTTCGGTCACCACGGGCGAGAGCAAGTGCGGGATATCGTCGTAGCTTTTGAGCTCGAGCACTTTGGGATCGACCAGGATCAGGCGGCACTGCGCCGGGGTCAGCCGGTACAGCAGCGACAGCAGGATCGTGTTGAGCCCCACTGACTTGCCAGAGCCGGTGGTCCCCGCGACCAGCAGATGCGGCATGGCGGCAAGGTCCGCGACAATCGGTTCGCCCGCGATATCTTTGCCCAGAATGATCGGCAGCGCGGCCTTGGACTGGGCAAATTTTTCGCAGGCGACCAGTTCCTTGAAGCTGACCATCTGGCGGTCCGCATTGGGCAGCTCGATCCCCATCACGGTGCGCCCGGGGATCGAGGACACCCGGGCCGAGATTGCGCTCATGTTGCGGGCGATATCGTCGGCCAGCCCGATCACCCGGCTCGCCTTGATCCCCGGCGCGGGTTCCAGCTCGTACATCGTCACCACCGGGCCAGTCCGGACCGTATCGATCGTGCCCTTGACGTTGAAATCGTCGAGCACGGTTTCAAGCAGCCTGGCGTTGCGTTCCAGCGCCAGCTTGTCGATCCTGGGCGCGGAATTGGCCGGGGGATCGTCGAGCAGCGCCAGCTTGGGCAGCTCAAATTTGTCGAACAGGTCGCTCTGGCGACTGGCGGCGGACAGCTGCGCGGGCTTGGCCGCGTGCGCCGGGTCGGAGATTTCGGGGGCCCGGCGCGCTGCGGCAATTTGCTCGCCGTGAGTCGGCCGGTCGCGCTTGGCGCGCGGCGCGGCGGTGATGAATTCTTGGCCAGACGCAGCAAATACGCGTTCGCGTTTCAGGAACGCGGGCAGGGTGAACAAATTGCCCCAATCGAACGCGAATACCCGCCCAGCGATGATCGAACCGCCTGCCAGCGCGGCGAGGCCAGCTGCCAGCGTAAAGATCCACTGCGTCCCACTGGGCAGCTTGGCGGCGATGAAATGGACCGCTCCGCTGCCCAGCAGCCCGGCAATTCCGCCCCAGCCAGCCGGCAGCACGGTTTCCAGATCGTTGATCGCGAGGCTGAGCGTGGTCGCAATCAGCGCCATCGCGAACAGTAGCAGTCCGATCGGCCGCCACCAGGCATGGCCCTGATGATCAAGCGCCTGATTATCCTCTTCGACCAGCCGCCACAGGCCGCGCGCCATGACATACAGCAGCGGCAAAAACAGCACGCAGACCGGCCCGAACAGGAACAGCGCGCGCTCAGCCGCCCAGGCCCCGGCGCCGCCCATCCAATTGACCACCGGACCACCCGCTGCGGTCGAGGCCGAGGGATCAGTCTGGCGGTAGGTGACCAGCGCGAGCGCCAGGAACACCATCGCGCCCAGCAGCGCCAGCGCGCCGCCAATCTCGGCGCTGCGCTGGGCCGCCCGCTTCAGCGCGGCGCGCCAATCGACGCGCGCGCCGCGGTGGCTGGCTGTTGCAGGCCGTGTTGCCATGATGCTCCCCATAAGTCGTGGCGGGCACTATGCGCCGCGCGGGGACTCGCGGTCAAGAATCCATATTTGTTCTGGCATTTTTGCGTTCCCGATATCCGTTCGTGGTGAGGAGGGACTGAGCTCTTGCGAAGGACCGTCTCGAACCACTGCCGCGCTTGGTCGTTCGAGACGCAGCTGCGCTGCGCTCAGCCGCTCCTTTGGACGAACGGGGTTGAGTTTGCTCACGAAAACGCATCGATTCCGGCCCAGCGCGGCCAGTTCAGCCGCTTGGCCGTGCGGGGGTTCATCCCGCCAAGCGCGATCACCGGCACCCGCGCCTGCGCTGCGAGCAAACGAAAGCGCAGCGGGCCGAGCGGCGCTGCGCCGGGATGTGAGCGTGTGGCGAACGCCGGCGAGAGCAGCAGCGCCACCGCACCGCGCGCGCGGGCAAGTTCACGCAGCGAATGCACCGGCGCCAGATCGCCGCCCGGCCCATAAGCCAGATCCGCGCCCCAGCGCCGTGCCTCGGTCCGGCTCCCGCCCAGCGCCACCACATGATTGCGGCCCCGCGCAACCCGCAGCAGCGCGGCAAACCGCGCGCGGCGTTGCGCGGGCGGCAAGTGAAAATGCCGGAAGATGAACCCGCTCCGGCGCGGCAGCCGGATCAGCGCCGCCGCCAGCGCGGCATCGTTGCGCGCATCAGAGACGAGCCAGACCGCCGGAAGGGGCTTCAATCGTGCCATTGCATCGCTATAGCAGCGCGCGATGACTGATCCAGCAAATGCCCTGCGCGATATTCAAGCCCGCATCGCCCGCACCGCGCAGATCGCGCAGCGCCGCGCCGAGGAGGTAACCTTGATCGCGGTCAGCAAGACGCAGGCCGCCGCCGCCATCGCGCCGCTAATCGCTGCGGGCCAGCGCGTGTTCGGCGAAAACCGGGTGCAGGAAGCGCAGGACAAATGGCCCGGTTTGCGCGAAACGCATGGCGCAATCGACCTTCATCTGATCGGCCAGCTCCAATCGAACAAGGCTGAAGATGCGGCCGTGCTGTTCGATTGCATCCATTCGCTTGACCGCCCCTCGCTGGTCACTGCGCTGGGCAAAGCGATGGACAAGGCCGGGCGGCAAGTGCCGTGTTTTGTGCAAGTCAACATCGGCGCTGAGGAGCAAAAGGGCGGCTGCGCCATCGCAGATCTACCCGCGCTGCTCGATCTGGCGCGGGTGGCCGCGCTGCCGGTAATCGGCCTGATGTGCGTGCCGCCCGCTGGAATTGAAGCCGCGCCGTTCTTTGCGCTGCTCGATAAATTGGCGCGCGAGCACGGCCTGCCTGGCCGCTCGATGGGGATGAGCGAGGACTTTGAAACCGCGGTAATGCTGGGCGCAACCCATGTGCGCGTCGGCTCGGCGCTGTTTGGCTCGCGGGGTTAGCGCCCCTTCAACTCATCCCCGCTCAGCGTTACCACGTGGAGCAAATTGGTCGAACCAGGCGTACCGAACGGCACCCCGGCCAGCGCGACCAGTTTCGATCCGGCGGTGCCGAACCCTTGGCGCAGCGCCATCCGTTTGCCCTTGGCGATCATTTCTTCAAAGCTGCCGATGTCTTTGGTCTGGACCGCGTGCGTGCCCCACAGCATGGCCAGCCGCCGCGCGATCTGCGCCGAGGGGGTAAGCACCATGATCGGCACATCAGGGCGTTCACGCGCAACCCGGCGCGCGGTACTGCCCGATCCGGTGAACACGATGATCCCGGCCACATTGACCGTTTCGGCGATCCGCGCGCTGGCCTGCGCCAGAGCATCGGCGGTGGTGGCATCAGGTATGACTTGAGTGAAGTGCACCCGCTCGGCATAGCCCGGGTCGTTTTCCACCTGGCAGGCGATCCGGTGCATGATCGTGACCGCTTCGACCGGCCAGGCCCCGCTGGCGGTTTCGGCTGACAGCATCACTGCATCGGCCCCGTCATAGACCGCATTGGCCACGTCGGACACTTCGGCGCGGGTCGGCGCGGGGCTTTCGATCATCGATTCGAGCATTTGCGTAGCAACCACCACCGGCTTGCCGCTGCGCCGGGTGGCGGCAACGATCCGCTTTTGCAGCGGCGGGACTTCTTCGGGGTTAAGCTCAACCCCCAGATCGCCGCGCGCCACCATGATCCCGTCCGACAGCTCGATAATCTCCTCCAGCCGCTCGACCGCGGCGGGCTTTTCGATCTTGGCCATCAGCGCCGTGGTCGCCCGGCCCATCAGCTTGCGCGCTTCGGCGACGTCCTCGGGCCGCTGAACGAACGACAGCGCAATCCAGTCAGCATCATTATCGAGCGCAAACGTCAAATCGCGGCGATCCTTGTCGGTCAGCGCCGGGACCGGCACCACCGCATCGGGCACGTTGACCCCCTTGCGGTCCGAAATCACCCCGCCAACCTCGGCCGAACACAGAATATGCGCCTCGTCCGCTTCGACCACCCTCAGCCGCAGCTTGCCATCATCGATCAGCAGCCGCTGACCTTTGCGCAGCACTCCAAACAGTTCGGGATGCGGCAGGTACACCCGGTTTTCATCCCCCGGGGTGGGATCGCGATCGAGCGTGAAGTGGCCCGAGTGGCGGATCACCGCTCGGCCATCCTTGAATTGCCCAACCCGCAATTTGGGCCCCTGCAAATCGCACAGCACCGCCACCGGTCGACCGACCTGCTTTTCCACCATCCGGATTGCGGCGATGGTCTGGGTATGCGTGGCGTGATCGCCGTGGCTCATATTGACGCGAAACGCATCGGCGCCCGCGCGCAGCAGCTTCTCGATCATCTCGGGGCTGGAGCTGGCCGGG
>JANMBA010000305.1:0-3786 GCA_031360105.1 Novosphingobium sp. | reverse complement strand
ACCGTTGCTGGCCACCCGCGCGGGCTGTTTGTGCTGTTCTACGCCGAAATGTGGGAGCGGTTTTCCTATTACGGGATGCGCGCGCTACTGGTGCTCTACCTGACCAAGCACTGGCTCTATTCGGATAGCGATTCCAACCTGGTCTACGGGGCTTACGGCGCACTGGTCTATATCACCCCGGTGCTGGGCGGGCTGATTGCCGACCGGTATCTGGGACAGCGCAAGGCGGTGATCTTTGGCGGTGTGCTGCTGGCCATCGGCCACGGGCTGATGGCAGTTGAAGGCGGCGGCGGACAAAGCGATCCGGTGATCAATGTATTCTGGTCGGCGCTGGCGTTCATCATCGTCGGCTCGGGCTTCCTCAAAGCCAATATATCGGTGATCGTCGGCCAGCTCTACAAGATGTCCGACATCCGCCGCGATGCGGCCTATACGATCTTTTACATGGGCGTGAATGTCGGCGCCGCGCTGGGCACGATCCTGGTCGGCTATCTGGGCGAGACAATCGGCTGGTCTTACGGTTTTGGCCTGGCGGGGATCGGCATGGTCATCGGGCTGCTGATTTTCGTAGTCGGCAAGCCGGCCCTGCAAGGCCGCGGTGAGGCTCCGGCGCTGCTCACGCCCAGCCGGGAATGGTCGCTTTACGCCATCGGCATCGGCGCGGTCGCGGTGATCTGGATGCTGATCCAGTACACCGCGGTGATCCAGAACCTGCTGATCGTGACCGGTCTGGCGATGCTCGCCTACACCTTGTTCGAAGCGTTCAAACTGCCCAAGGAGCCCCGCGAGCGGATCTTCGCGATGCTGTTCCTGATCGCGCTTAACCCGCTGTTCTGGGGGCTGTTTGAACAGGCCGGGGGTAGCCTCAATCTGTTCACCGACAAATTCGTCGATAAGGGCGGGGTGCCAACCAGCTTGTTCCAATCGATCAACCCGATCTACATCGTGCTGTTCGCGCCGATCTTCGCTGCGCTGTGGCAGTATCTTGGCCGCAAGGGGCTGGAACCCTCAGCCCCGGCCAAATTCGGAATCGCGCTGACCCAGGTTGGGCTGGGCTTTCTGGTGTTCGTCTGGGGGGCCAATTCGGCCGGCGCAGCGCTGACCCCGGTGCTGTTCGTGTTCCTGATCTATCTGCTGCACACCACCGCCGAGCTGTGCCTTTCGCCGGTGGGGCTTTCGGCCATGGCCCGGCTCGCGCCGCTGCACCTGGCGAGCTTCGTGATGGGCGCGTGGTTCTATATGACTGCGGTGGGCAATTTCGTCGCGGGCAAGATCGGTGAAGCGACCGGCGGCGAAGGTGGCGAGATGTCGAAGGAGCTGACCCTGGCGATTTATTCCAAGATCGGCTGGATCGCAATCGGGATTTCGGTGCTGGTCCTGCTCGTCTCGCCACTCGTCAAACGCTGGATGCATCTCGATACGCTGGAGGATCGCGGAGCGCCTGACGACCATGTGGCAAGCGAGACCGCCGCATGAAGCTGATCCAGCTATCGCTTACGGCTGCGCTTGCCTTGGCACTGTCTGCGACCGGGGCGGTTCTGGCCAAGGACAAGAAGGACGATAGCCCGGCGATCAAAGCTGCGCGCGATTTCGACCCGAACCCGTATCCGTCGACTTACCGGGTTTACCCCGGCGTGCCGACGCTGATTACTGGCGCGACGGTGTTTGATGGTGAAGGCGGGCGGATTGAGAACGGGCAAGTGCTGATCGCCGATGGCAAGATCGTCGCGGTCGCGGGGCCGTTGGCTGACATGGCTTTACCCACAGACACAGTGCGGATCGACGGCACCGGCAAATTCGTCACCCCCGGGATTATCGACATCCATAGCCACCTGGGGGTCTATCCCACCCCATCGGTCGAGGCCAATTCGGACGGCAACGAAGCCACTGCGCCGACTACGCCCGAAGTTTGGGCCGAACATTCGGTCTGGCCGCAAGACCCCGGTTTTTCCCGCGCAATGGCCAATGGCGGGATCACCACGCTGGAGATTCTGCCCGGATCGGCCAACCTGATGGGCGGGCGCTCGGTGGTGCTTAAGAACGTCTATAGCCGCACTGTGCAGGGGATGAAGTTCCCCGGCGCGCCCTACGGCCTCAAGATGGCTTGCGGGGAGAACCCCAAACGGGTGTACGGCAGCAAGGGCCGGATGCCCTCGACCCGGATGGGCAATTTCGCGGTTGATCGTGCGACCTGGATCAAGGCCCGCGAATACCGCGCCAAACGCGATGCGGGCAAACTCGAAACCCGTGATCTGGGCATGGAAACGCTGGCGGGCGTACTCGACGGCAGCATTCTGATTCAGAACCACTGCTACCGCGCCGATGAAATGGCCTTGGTGCTCGATATGGCCAAAGAGTTCGGCTACCACGTCAGCGCGTTCCATCACGCGGTCGAGGCTTACAAGATCGGCGATCTGCTCAAAGCGTCGGACACCTGCGCGGCCATCTGGTCCGATTGGTGGGGCTTCAAGATGGAAGCTTACGACGGCATCCCCGAAAACGCCGGTCTGCTGTATAAAGCTGGCGCCTGTGTGGTCATCCATTCGGACGACGAAAACGGAATTCAGCGGCTCAATCAAGAGGCAGCCAAAGCGCAAGGCGACGCGCGCCGGATCGGCATCGATATCCCCGACGCCGAAGTAATCCGCTGGCTGACGTACAATCCCGCCAAAGCGCTCGGACTCGAAAAAATGACGGGCAGTTTGGCCGCCGGTAAAATGGGTGATGTGGTGCTGTGGAACGGCAATCCGCTGTCGGTCTATTCGCGCCCCGAAAAAGTCTGGGTCGATGGTGCGCTGATGTTTGACAGCGCCAATCGCAAACGCCGCGCGGTCAGCGATTTTGAGCTGGGCCAGCCGGGCGAAGGAGACGTCAAGTGAAGCGCGCATTGCTGATCGGCGCAGCGCCGCTCGCGCTGCTGATCGCCGCGCCCGCAGCGGCGCAAAACGTCGCTATTACGCACGCCAAGCTGGTGGTGGGCGATGGCAGCGGCCCGATCGACAATGGCACCGTGCTGATCCAGGGCGGCAAAGTGGTCGCTGCCGGTGCCGCTGTGATCATCCCGCCCGGGGTGCGGACCATCGACGCTGAAGGCAAATGGGTCACTCCGGGATTGGTCGTCGCGGTCACCGATCTGGGGCTGGTCGATGTCGAGGCGGTCGAGACCAGCAACGATACTGATGCGGAGAAAAGCCCGTTTAGCGCCGCGCTTGATCTTTCGGCGGCGATCAATCCCGATGATTTGCCCATCCAGGTCAGCCGTGCGGGCGGGGTAACCCGCGCGGCGGTAGCGCCGATCGGCACCAGCAGCATCTTTGGCGGGCAAGGCGCGATCATCGATCTGGGCAGCGATCCTGATGCGGTGACCATGCCGCGCGCGTTCCAATATGTCGAACTGGGCGAAACCGGTGCGCGCCGCGCCGGGGGCAGCCGGGCGGCGACCTATGCGGTGCTGTTCAATGCGCTGAGCGAGGCGCAGGAATTGGGGCTGGCTCCCGCCGCCGCGCGCCGCGATGATGTGCTGCTGACCCGCCGCGATGCCGCCGCGCTGGTCCCGGTGGTAACCGGCAAGCAGCCTCTTTTCGTCCATGTCGAACGCGCCTCGGACATCCGCATGGTGCTGGGGCTGAAGCGTGAGTTCCCGTTGCTGCGGCTGGTGATCGTGGGCGCGGCCGAAGGCTGGCTGGCGGCCGCTGACCTGGCCAAGTCAGGCGTGCCGGTGCTGGCCACCCCGCTGACCGATTTGCCCAATTCGTTCGAGCAACTGGGCGCAACGCAATCGAATGT
>JANMBA010000405.1:0-6881 GCA_031360105.1 Novosphingobium sp. | reverse complement strand
TGCTGACCTTTTTCACCGTCGGCCCCAAGGAAGCCCGCGCCTGGACCGTGCATGAAGGCGCCAAAGGCCCGCAAGCCGCCGGCGCGATCCATTCAGACTTTGAACGCGGCTTCATCCGCGCCGAGACAATTGCCTACGATGACTACATCGCGCTGAACGGCGAAAGCGGCGCGCGTGATGCGGGCAAATTGCGGCAGGAAGGCAAAGAGTACGTCGTCAAGGACGGCGACGTGCTGCACTTCAAGTTCAATGTTTAAGGGATCGCCGGGGCAATGAGCGACGAGCTGGTCTATTTCGAAGATCTGGCGGTTGGCAGCACCGCGTCATTCGGACGGTATGAAGTCACCCTCGAAGAGGTGCTGGAATTCGCCGCCAAGTACGATCCGCAACCGTTCCACTTATCCGACACGTTCGCTGCAACCACCCATTTCGGACGGATTTCGGCGAGCGGCTGGCATACCTGCGCAATGGTTATGCGGATGATGGTTGATAACCTGACCGGGCGAAAGCAGGCCGGACTGGGTTCACCCGGGCTGGACGAGTTGCGCTGGTTGAAGCCGGTTTATCCGGGCGACACGTTGCGGGTGGAGACCGAAGTGCTCGACAAGACCCCAAGCCGTTCGCGCCCTGAAATGGGCAGCTTTCGCTCGGCCGCGCGGGTTTACAATCAGGACGATGTGCTGGTCGCGACGATGAAGTCGATCGGGCTAATCCGCACGCGCGGCAACTAGGCGCCGCAATCAAGCAGGCCTTGCGCCGAATAGACCACCCGGTCCCAGGCATCGCGCACCGTCAACTCGCCCGCATAGCGCATGCTCTCCTCGCTCGCTGGCTTACCCGGGCCGGGAACCCGCTTCAGGTTCAGCGTGTATTCCTTGCCGAGGTAATGCTCCCACGCCCCCATCTCGAGCTTGGTCCCGCCATTATCCGCGATCAGCATGACGATATTTTCATCGACCTTGATCAGTGCGCGTCCGACCAGCGCCAGCGCCAGTGGTTCGGCCGGCGAAGTTTTGCTGAAACTACACCCGGCCCCGCTCAGGTTTTTGGCGGTGATTTCTTCGAGCGTGATCCGCTGCAAATTGATCGGCTTGATCGGCGGCGCTACCTGCTGGATCGCTTCCACCGCCGCAACATCGGCGGCATCGCTGCGTCTTTTTTCCTCGGGTGTTGGCGATTGTCCACAGCCACTGAGCAGCATCAGCGCACCCAAACCAAATATGCGCAACATCAGCGTCTCCCGAACAGTTTCTCGATGTCGCCGTGCGCCAGTTTGACCCAGGTTGGACGGCCGTGATTGCATTGGCCGGACCGGGGGGTAGTTTCCATTTCACGCAGCAAGGCGTTCATCTCTGCTACTGATAACGCACGGCCCGCCCGAACGCTCCCGTGGCACGCCATTGTTGCCAGCACCAGATCGAGCCGCTCGCCCAGCAGCAGCGCCGCGCCGTTGGCCGCAAGGTCATCGGCCAGATCGCGCAGCAAGGCCTGCGGGCTGCCTTTGGCCAGCTGCGCAGGAACCGCGCGGATCAGCATCGCGCCGGGGCCGAAGCGTTCGATGATCAGACCCAGCGCGGCAAAAACCTCGCTCGCTTCCTCCAGCCGGTCGCAGTCTGGTTCATCAAGTTCGGCCACTTCAGGGATCAGCAAGGCTTGACTGGCGGCCATGGCCCCTTGCGCACCAGCGGCTTTGAGCCGCTCCAGCACCAGTCGCTCATGCGCGGCGTGCTGATCAACGATCACCAGCCCGTCTTCGGCCTCGGCGACGATATAGGTCAGCGCCACTTGTCCGCGTGCCACCCCGAGCGGATGATCGGGCGTGGGGGCAAGCTCGGCCACTTCAGCGCGGGCTGCCGGGAGCAGCGGTGCGGCGGTGTAAGCTGGCCACGAACGCGCGTCCTCGCGCACCCCGGATGAGCCATATTCCCGTGCGAACAGCGAAGCCAAGCGAGGTGCTGGTGCTGGTGCAGCAATCGGCTCGGCTTGCCAGTTCCCCATCGCGGGCGCGGCGGGGGCCTGCGCGCTGCGCTGACCCGCCGCTTCGAGCGAATGGCGCAGCCCCGATACGATGAACCCGCGAATGAACGCAGGATCGCGAAACCGCACTTCAGTTTTGGCCGGGTGGACATTAACATCGAGTTCCTCGGGCGGGAGTTCCAGGAACAGCGCCAGAACCGCGTGCCGGTCGCGCGCCAGCATATCAGCATAGGCCCCGCGCACCGCGCCGATCAGCAGCCGGTCTTTGACCGGGCGCCCGTTGACGAACAGGTACTGGTGATCGGCTACCCCGCGGTTGAACGTCGGCAGCCCGGCGATCCCGGTCAGCCGCGCCCAGCCGCCGCCTCCCCCAATGCCGCGTTGCAAGTCGATCAGCACGCCGTCTTCGGCCAGATCGCGCGCCACAATCCGCGCCACCCGGCTGGCCAGCCCCTCGCCCGGCTGCACCGCCAGCACGCGCCGTCCATCATGTTCCAGCATGAACCCGACCTCGGGCCGCGCCATCGCGAGGCGCCGTACGACATCAAGGCAGGCAGCATACTCGCTGCGTGCTGAGCGCAGAAACTTGCGCCGCGCGGGCACTTTGCCGAACAAGTCTTCGACCCGGATCCGCGTGCCGTGCGGCAATGCGGCTGGCCCTTCGTCCACCAGTGCGCCATGATCGATCACACGGCGCCAGCCCTCGCCTTCAGTCCGGACCCGGCTTTCGATGGTCAGCCGCGCAACGCTGGCGATTGATGGCAAGGCCTCGCCCCTAAACCCCAGTGTGCTGACCAGCTCAATCGCGTCATCGGGCAATTTCGAGGTCGCATGACGTTCCAACGCCAGCGCGATCTCGTCCGCGCGCATGCCGCACCCATCGTCGGTGACCTCAATCCCGTCGAGCCCGCCCGCGCTGAGCCGTACCGCGACATTCTGCGCGCCGGCATCAAGCGCGTTTTCGACCAGTTCCTTGAGCGCGGAGGCCGGGCGTTCGACCACCTCGCCCGCCGCGATGCGGTTGACCAGCGTATCAGGAAGTCGGCGGATTGTCGGCATCGGCCAAGCCTAGCGGTGAACGCGAAGAAATTCGAGACAGACCGCGCGGCAAATCGGGCAAAACGCGACAATTTTTTGGCCTTTCCCCAGCCCCTGCGCTAATGGGTCCACTCCCATGCCATCAAGCAAGACCGTCGCTGCCGCTGTAGTCGCGGTAAGCGCTGGTAAACATACGGAAATTTCAATGGCTTCGTTCCTTTCACGATTCTTCAAATTCGGCTCGCAAAATATGGCGATCGACCTCGGCACGGCCAACACCTTGGTCTATGTCCAGGACCGGGGAATTGTGCTGAACGAACCATCCGTGGTGGCGATCGAAACCATCAACGGGGTGAAGCGGGTCAAGGCCGTGGGCGATGATGCCAAGATGATGATGGGTAAGACCCCGGACAGCATCGAAGCGATCCGCCCGCTGCGCGACGGGGTGATCGCTGACATCGAAATCGCCGAGGAAATGATCAAGCACTTCATCCGCAAGGTCAACGGCAAGCGCACCAGCATGTTCTCTCCGCCCGAGATCGTGATCTGCGTGCCATCGGGCTCAACCTCGGTTGAACGCCGCGCCATCCGCGATGCCGCCAGCAATGCCGGGGCCAGCGCAGTTTATCTGATCCTTGAGCCGATGGCCGCCGCGATTGGCGCCGATATGCCGGTGACCGAACCGGTTGGCTCGATGGTGGTCGATATCGGCGGGGGCACCACCGAAGTCGCCGTGCTGTCGCTGCGCGGGCTGGCTTACACCACCTCGGTCCGGGTCGGCGGGGACAAGATGGACGAAGCCATTGTCTCCTACGTGCGCCGCCATCACAACCTGCTGATCGGCGAAGCCACGGCGGAACGGATCAAGAAGGATTATGGAATCGCGATGATGCCCGCCGATGGTGTAGGCGAATCGATCCAGATCAAGGGCCGCGACCTCGTCAACGGGGTGCCCAAGGAAATCACCATAACGCAGGCCAATCTGGCCGAAGCGCTGAGCGAACCAATCGGTGCAATTGTCGAAGGTGTGCGCATCGCGCTTGAAAATACCGCACCAGAACTGGCCGCCGATATCGTCGATCAGGGCATCGTGCTGACCGGCGGCGGCGCGCTGATCCGCGGCCTGGATGAATATCTGCGCGAAGAAACCGGCCTGCCAGTCAGCGTCGCCGAAGATCCGTTGTCGTGTGTCGCCTTGGGCACTGGCCGGGCGATGGAAGATCCGCAGTTCCGCGGCGTGCTGATGACGGCCTGAGCTCAGGACGGATGACGCGCGCGGCTTTTCTGAAGGAGTAACCCCAGATGGCGGCGCCGAGCAATCGCCGTCCGGGGTATTCCCGCCGGGCGCAATACGGCAATTTTTTCGGATATATTGCGGCGGTGATCGGGCTGCTCGTCGGCGTGCTGCTGCTGGTGGTCTCGACCGGTAATGCTGGGGCCTTTGCTGGCTTGCGGACCACCGTACAGGATAGCACGGCACCCGCAGCCAAGGCGGCGGCTGGTGCGCGTACCGGCAGTCAGACCATCTGGAGCGCGCTCTCGGGCTATTTCACCTCGGGCGTGCGGGTCGCGCGGCTGGAACGCGAAGTTGCCGAAGCCCGCGTCAAGCTGGCTGAACAGGCCGCGCTCACCGAAGAGAACAGCCGCTTGAAAGCGTTGCTGGCGCTCACGCAAAGCGATCAGCGGCCGGTGGTGGTCACGCGGCTAATCGGTTCGACTTCGTCCTCGACCCGCCGCTATGCGATGATCGGCGCTGGCACCAACCAAGGCGTGCAGGCGGGCATGGCGGTGCGCTCGCCGCTCGGGGTGATTGGCCGGGTGGTTGAAGCCGGCCGCACGACTGCGCGGCTGCTGCTGATCACCGATACCGAAAGTTCGATCCCGGTTCGCCGCGCCAGCGATGGGATCCAGGCCTATGCCAATGGTTTGGGCGATGGCACCGTCCAGATCAGGCTCAGCATCGCGGGGCTAAACCCGCTCAAGCCGGGCGACGCGATTGTCACCTCGGGTTCGGGCGGGATTTTCCGTCCGGGCGCAGCGGTGGCCGTGGTGGTTTCGCTCACCTCGGACGGCGCGATCGCCCGCCCGTTGAGCGATCCAGGGCAAACCGAATTCGTCGCGGTCGAGCCGCTGTTCGAAGAAGCCGCCCCGGCACCGGCAGTGCCCCCGCCAGCCCGTGCGACGACCGCTGGCAAACGCTGATGCCGCCCCCGCTGCCCTCAGCCCTGCGCCGCTTCGGCAAACCGCGGATCAACCGCACCGCCTCACCGGTGCTGGCCTTGGCTACACCTTGGCTGCTGGTCATCCTGGGCAGTCTGTCACCAACCTGGCCGGTGATTGCCTCGGCCCCGGTGCTGCCGCCGTTCGGGTTTCTGCTGCTGGTCGGCTGGCAGCAACTGCGCCCCGGACTATTTCCGGTCTGGGCCGGATGGCCGCTTGGAATGGTGGATGATTTGTTCAGTGGGCAACCGATCGGTTCGGCGGTCTTGCTGTGGTCGGCCGCGATGATCGCCTTGGACTTCCTCGAGCACCGCTTCCCGTGGCGCGGCTTTTTGCTCAATTGGCTGGTCGCGAGCGCGTTCATCGGCGGGTATCTGTTCTGGGCACTCCAGATCGCCAACCTGGCCGGCGGTGCAGCCAGCCCGGCGGTGTTGTTGCCGCAACTGGCGGTGGCCATCTTCGCCTATCCGGTCGCGGCTAAGCTGGTCGGGCTGGCGGACCGGTTCCGGCTGATCCCGATCCGAAAGCTGTGACCGTGCTGGGAGAACCGCAACACACCAGTTCGGGCACGCTGAACAACAGCTTTGATCGCCGCTCGCTGCTGATCGGCGGCTTGCAGACGGGCCTGGGTGTCCTGCTGGCGGCACGGCTGGGCTGGATCGGCTTCGTGCAGAACGCCAAGTATGAAACGCTGGCCGAAAGCAACCGGGTCAACCTGACACTGGTGCCGCCCCGGCGCGGCGCGATCCTTGATCGCAACAACGTGCAGCTGGCCAGCAACCGGATCGAATTTCGGATCGATATCATTCCTGAACGGCTGGTCGATAGCGATGGCACCGTGGCCGAACTGGCGCGCCTGCTCGATTTTACCCCCGTCCAGTTGCAAGATCTGCAGGACAAGCTCGACAAGGCGCACGGCTATCAGCCGATCGAAGTGACATCGGGCCTGCATCCCGAACAGTATGACAAAGTGCTGGTTCGGCTGCCCGATCTGCCCGGGGTGATCGCGCAGCAAGGCTTTACCCGCTGGTACCCAACCGGGCCTTCGGTGGCCCATTTGATCGGCTATGTCGGCCCGGCCTCGGCCAAGGATTATGAGGCGGAGAAGAACCCGCTGCTGGTCACCCCTGGCTTCAAGATCGGCAAGGACGGGCTGGAAAAACATTTCGAGCAGACCCTGCGCGGAACCCCCGGAGCCGAGCGGGTCGAGGTTACCGCAGCGGGCAAATTTGTCCGCGATCTGGAACACCGCGATGACATTCCCGGTAAGCCGATCAAACTGACCATCGATTCGGCGCTGCAAGATTATGCCGCGCGGCGCATTGGCCTCGAATCTGCGGCAGTCGTGGTGGTCGATTGCCAGACCGGCGGGATCCTCTCGCTGGTCTCGATGCCGGCTTTCGATCCCAACAGCTTTGCCAGCGGGATCGGGCGCTTGCAGTGGAAAATGCTCAACGAGGATGATCACATTCCGTTGCTCAACAAGGCGCTGCGCGGGCTTTATCCGCCCGGCTCGACCATGAAGCCGATGGCCAGCCTGGCTTTGCAATTGCACGGGGTCGATCCCGACGAACGGGTTAATTGCCCTGGCGGCTACCAGCTCGGCAACCGCTTCTTCCGCTGTGATGCCTCGCACGGCCCAATGG
>JANMBA010000243.1:0-1922 GCA_031360105.1 Novosphingobium sp. | reverse complement strand
CCCGTTGGTGATCGACCGGCTGCGGGTTGAGGCGGCGGTGGACGCTATCAGCGCGGCACAGCTGGCGTGGCCGCTGCCTGTCGCAAGCGCTGCTTTGCTGGGCGAGGTGGCATGCTGGATGGACGGCGCGGAGCAAACCGTGCCGCTGCACGACCGCTCAGGCTTGGCCGCCGGCTTCGCCGCAGCGGGACCATTGATTGTGGTCGATCCGCTGGCGACCACGGTGGTGGAGCCGGGTTGGCAAGTGCTGGTCGATGGCGACGGCACGCTGCGGCTGACGCGGCTGGCCCCGCGTCTGGCACTCAGTGCCAGTGGCACCGCCGCGGACCCGATCCGGCTAGAGGTGTTCAACGGGTTGTTTATGGCGATTGCCGAGGAAATGGGCGCGGCGCTGGCGCGCTCGGCCAGTTCGGTCAACATCCGTGAGCGGCTCGATTTTTCCTGTGCGCTGTTCGATGATGCCGGGCGCTTGGTCGCCAACGCGCCACATATGCCGGTGCATCTGGGCTCGATGGGCGAGAGCGTTGGCGCGGTATTGCGTGAGCGGGCGGACGGTAAGGGCGGGCCAAAGGATGGGCGGGGCATCCGGCGCGGCGATGCCTATGTGCTTAACGCGCCTTACGCCGGGGGCACCCATTTGCCGGACATTACCGTGGTCATGCCGGTGTTTGTGACGGGCGACGACGGCACGCCCAGCTTTTACGTCGCCGCCAGAGGCCACCATGCCGATATCGGCGGGATTGCGCCTGGATCGATGCCGCCCGGAAGCCGTTCGATCCTGGATGAAGGCGTGCTGATCGAGAATTTTCTGCTGGTCGATGAAGGCCGTTTGCGCGCAGACGCGATGCGCGAACTGCTGGGATCGGGACCGCATCCCGCGCGCAACATTGATCAGAACCTCGCCGATCTGTCCGCGCAAGTCGCCGCCTGCGCGCGCGGCGCGGCAGGGCTGGACATGGCCTGCGCCGAGCATGGCCGCACGGTGGTCGCGGCCTATATGCAGCACGTTCACGCCAATGCCGAGGAAGCTGTGCGGCGGCTGGTGGCAGGCTTGCAGGATGGCAGCTTCAGCCTCGAAATGGACAGCGGCGCGGTGATCGCGGTGGCGGTACGGATTGACCGGGCGGCGCGGCACGTGACGGTCGATTTCACCGGGACAGCGGCGCAATTGCCCGACAATTTCAACGCGCCGTTCAGCGTAGTCCGCGCCGCGACAATGTATGTCTTGCGCACGATGATCGACGATGCGATCCCGATGAATGAAGGCTGCCTCGCGCCGGTGACGATCATTGTGCCCGCAGGCTGCATGCTGCGCCCGGCCTATCCGGCGGCGGTCGTCGCGGGCAATGTGGAGACCAGTCAGGCGGTGACCGACGCGCTGTTCGGCGCGTTCGGCGCGCTCGCCGCGAGCCAGGGGACGATGAATAATTTCACATTCGGCACCGAGCGCTATCAGTATTACGAGACGATTGCGGGCGGGGCCGGGGCCGGACCGGGGTTTGCCGGGGCCTCCGCAGTGCAAACCCACATGACGAACAGCCGCTTGACCGATCCGGAGATTTTGGAGAGCCGGTTTCCGGTGCTGCTGGAGAGTTTCGCGGTCCGCCATGGTTCAGGCGGCGCAGGCCAGTGGCGCGGCGGCGATGGTGCGGTTCGGCGCATCCGGTTCCTCGAGCCGATGCAGGCCGGGATCCTCGCAAACCGCCGCCGGACTGCTCCATTCGGGCTGGCTGGTGGCGGCGATGCAGCAGCCGGGATCAACCGCGTTGAGCGAAGCTCAGGCGAAGTTGAGGTTCTTCCCGCAACCGCCAGCGTGGCAGTTTCGCCGGGCGATGTCATCGTGATAGAAACGCCGGGCGGGGGAGGCTACGGGGCGCTATGAACCTGCTCGTGCTGTCTGGCATCGTGGTGATGGTCGCGGG
>JANMBA010000208.1:0-3105 GCA_031360105.1 Novosphingobium sp. | reverse complement strand
CCGATACCCGATCGATCACCGTGATCCGACTACTCATACGACCAGTCATATGACTGGTCGTATGAGTAGTCGCTTCTCCCGCCGACGCTTCAATGACCTGTTCCAACACGCACCGCCCCCAACCAAAAGGCGGATATCATCGCGGCCACGCCATCAAGCGCAAGGCGGCCTGCAGACCGCGCTTACGAAACACTGTCTCGCTTCGTGGACACTCTCTGCTGTTTGCCACCAACCGATGCGGCACACTGCCAAATCCGGCTGTCGCCCCGCCTGTAGAGTTGAACTTTGCCGTTCAAAATCTGGTGTGATTCCACGGGCCGCCTCCAAAACGTCGCCGATGATGACATTCGGCTATC
The DNA here is from genome assembly GCA_031360105.1 of Novosphingobium sp. Classification (GTDB taxonomy): domain Bacteria; phylum Pseudomonadota; class Alphaproteobacteria; order Sphingomonadales; family Sphingomonadaceae; genus Novosphingobium. The sequence goes on along the minus strand of JANMBA010000208.1, from coordinate 2,749 downwards.
AGGTTTTTGGTAACCGTGTTCAGCAGGCCGCCTTGCGCGATGGTGTCCTGATGGGCTGATATCCGCTTCATTTTGGGAGCGTTGATGGCGAGCGATTTTGACGACAGCGATGCGAGTTCTGATCCGACCAGTCATATGAGTGGTCGTATGAGTAGTCGGATGACAGTGATCGGGCGGGTTTCTGGTCGGCGGCGCTGGACGGTAGAGCAGAAGCTGTTGATGCTTCGCGATGCGTTTGGCTCTGGCGGCTGCGTGCGCACGGCGATGGATTTGCACGAGGTATCGAGCGGGCAGCTATATACCTGGCGGCATCAGGCGATGTCGGGCGAGCTGAGCGGAGTTACGGCTCTCCCGCCTCCATTGCCTGAACCGGTGCCGTGCTTTGCCGAGGTTGCGATTGCCGAGCCGGAACCATTGCAACGGGCGCGGGTGGTCGCTGGACTGGCCCAGGCGCCGGCAGGCCAGATCGGGATCGAGCTTTCGTCCGGGATCAAGTTGACCCTCGATGCGGGATTTGATGCCGATGCGCTGGCGCGGGTGCTGTCGGTTGTTGGCCGGTGACGGCACCAGCATCCCCGGCATCACCCCCGGTCCTGTCTCCATTTTCAGCGCTGTCAGGCCTGGGCACGTCCAAGGTGTGGCTGGCCTGCGGGACTACCGATATGCGCAAGGGCATCGACGGTCTGGCGGTGCTGGTGCAGCAGGTGCTGGAGCAAAGCCCGCATTCGGGCGCGCTGTTCGCGTTCCGGGGCAAGCGCGGCCATCTGATCAAGCTGTTGTGGTATGACGGGCAAGGCATGTGTCTGTTTTCCAAAAGGCTGGACCGGGGCCGGTTCATCTGGCCGATGACCCAGGTGGGCCGTGTTGCGCTCACCTCAGCCCAGCTTGCGATGCTGCTCGAAGGGATCGACTGGCGGCGCCCGGAACGGACCTGGACGCCGTCGCTGGCGGGTTGATAAACGCGTGGATTTACGCCGTTTTTGATAGCGCAATCGGGCACTTTGCGCTATGCGCTGGCCATGTCGGCGGCGGTAATTTCAGACCCGGAACGGGACGCAGAGATCGCCGCTCTGACGGCGGCTCTGGCCTCTGCCAAGGCTGAACTTGCCGCCCGCGATCTGCTGATCGAGACGCTCCGCGTCCAGATCGCGCGGCTGCGGCGGATGTCGTTCGGGGCGTCGTCGGAGAAGCTGTCGCGCGAGATCGAACAGCTTGAGTTCGCGCTTGAAGAGCTCGAAGCCGAGGTCATTCCGGTGGCGCAGGATGCACCGGTGCCGCCAAAGCCTGAACGGCCCACACCGGTGCGTAGCTTGCCCGATCACCTTCCGCGCGAAGATGTTGTCGCGCAGCCGTCCAGCGGGACCTGCACTTGCCCCGATTGCGGCGGTGCCTTGCGCAAACTGGGCGATGACAGCGCCGAGCAGCTTGATGTCGCCCCGGTTCAGTGGCGCGTGGTGCGCACCATCCGGCCTAAATACAGCTGCCGGGCCTGCGAGAAGATCGTGCAGGCACCAGCGCCGGTAAAGGCCGTGGCGCGCGGCAAAGCGACCTTCGCCACACTGGCGCATGTCATCGTCGCCAAGTTCGATCATCACCTGCCGCTTTATCGCCAGTCCGAGATGATGGCCGCACAAGGCCTCGACATTGATCGCTCGACGCTGGCCGGATGGGCAGGCCAGGCAGCAGCCCTGCTCGACCCGGTCATCAACCGTATCCGCGAGGAAGGGCTGAAGGCCACCAAGATCCACGCCGACGATACCCCGGTGCCAGTGCTCGATCCGGGTCGCGGCAAGACTGCGACCGGCAGGCTGTGGACCTATGTAGTCGATGACCGGGCCTCGGGCGGGGCGAGTCCGCCGCTGGCCTGGTACCGGTTCACTCCCGATCGCACCGGCGTGCATCCGCAAAAGGAACTCGCCAGCTTCACCGGCCACCTCCAGGCCGATGCCTATGCCGGATATGACAAGCTCTATCAGAGCGGGCGCGTCACTGAAGTCGCCTGCTGGGCGCACTTCCGCCGCAAGATATTCGACGTCCACAAGCCGAGGCCAACCGCGCTCACCATCGACATCCTCGAACGGATCGCAGCGCTTTACGCCATTGAAGCTGAAGTGCGCGGAGCACCGCCCGGTGTCCGGCACCAGGCGCGCCAGGAACGAACCAGACCGCTGATAGCCGAGCTTCGCACAGTTCTCGACGATGCCCTGCGCCGCCTCTCGCCCAAATCGGTGATGGCCACCGCCATTGCTTATGGCACCAAGCGCTGGACTGCACTCACCCGATTCCTGGACAATGGCCAGCTTGAGATCGACAACAACATCGCCGAGCGCTCGCTGCGCGCCATCGCCGTGGGCCGCAAAAACTGGCTGTTCGCCGGATCAAACACCGGCGGGACACGCGCTGCCGCCATCTACACCGTCATCGAGACCTGCAAAATGAACGGCGTCGAACCGCAAGCCTATATTGCCGACGTCATCGCCAAAATCGCAAACGACTGGCCCGCATCCCGATGGGATGAACTCATGCCGTGGAACTGGAAACCCGAACTGATGTTGCTCGATATGGCCGCGTAGCTGCGGTCGGCAGGCCACGCTTACGCCGAACGGCTTCGAGCGTAGGAACAATCGCCAGGCCATTGGCCTTGATCGAAAGCGCCACCGGACGGGTGCCTTGGGGCAGATGGCCAAGGCCGGTGATCGCAATACCAAGTGGATCTGCGGCTACTCTGCCGGGTGCGTCGGCCTCGCTG
>JANMBA010000179.1:0-3823 GCA_031360105.1 Novosphingobium sp. | reverse complement strand
CCGGTCTGGCGCTGCGATCCCTGAAACACCACGCCGCACACGGTTTTGGCGAAAGCCGGGTGGCGCACCCGGTTGAGGATCACCTGCATAACCGCGCGCTGGCCGGGATCTGTATTCCCGGCCTCGGCCATCGCGGCCAGCGCAAGGCAATCGCGCGCACTGCTGCGATCCGCGCTCGATCCGGCGAATTTGAATGGGGTGGCAGGAACGGGCGTCCCGGCGAAGAATGGATCAGCCAGATTGCGCGCGCGGGCTTGCTCCAGCTGGTCGGCGGAGAGCGTGGGCGGGATCATCGCCCCCGTCAGCAGCGGGGCTTCATCCGGCCCGCCTGGCAGCGCGGCAAGCTGGGCCGCGACCAGATCGCGCGGCGTAAGCACGGGCTGAGTGAAGCTCTGACAGGCCAGCGCGAACAGGAACGTCGGCAGCAGCGCGAGCAGCGCGATCGTCATCCGGCGGATCAGCGGATCGTCCATCGCCAAGTGCCAAAACCGCCCCGCCGGAACGCTCACACCCCGCCACTGTCCGCCGCTATCGCAAAGCCGATCCGGGGGAAATGAACCACAATCTGGCCCAGTTCGGGGTCGGTGCGCAGGACCGACAGCTGGTGCTCGCTCGCCCCGATCAGCGTGCCGCGCACCTGATCGCAGCCGTAATCATCCGCGCCAACTGCTACCTGCTGGCCGATCAGCGGGTCAGGATTGGACTGAGCTGCAAGCGCCGCAGGCTCAGACTCACGCGCGGTCCGCAGCGCCCCAGCCCGCGTCACTTCGGAGCGCTGACCATGCCCGATCGCGCGCACGCGCTCCAGCCAGTCAGGCAAATGCGGCAGGGCTTCAAACGTCGCTGCGGCGGGCGGATACGCGGACCGGATGAACCACAGATTGTAGTAGGCATTGGCATCGGCCAGCCCCGGCCGATCACCGGTCAGGAACGCGCGGCCATCGCCCAGCTGCTCGGATAGCAGCGCCGCGTGTGCGCGCAGCTGTCGGGTCATATGCGGCGCAGCGGCGCGCATTCCCGCGATATCGAACGACCGTCCACTCAGCGCTTTGCGGTCTTCGATAAATGCGGTGGGGACTTGATCGCCCAGCCCGCCGAAGATCACCGCAACCGCCGCCATGAATACCGTGCGATCGGTCCACAAGGCATTGGCATGGCCCAGCCCCGCATCGCCAGCGGGAAACAGCGTGGGCGCCGGCCAGCGGCGCTCCAGTTCACGGACGATCAGCTGGCTGTCGCAGTAGATATCTGCGCCAATCTGCATGACTGGAATCCGGCGATAGCCGCCGGTCAGCGCGACCAGTTCGGGCTTGGGCATGATCACCGGTTCATCGACCGCGCCCCATTCAAGCCCTTTGATGCCAAGGCAGACTCGCACCTTCTCGGAGAACGGCGAGCTATCGTACTGGTGGAACAGAATGTCAGTCATGCCGCTTCCGTCGCACAATTTGGTCGCCGGGGCGAGTGCACCCGTGCGTTTTGGCAGCTATCCGGTGCGTTTGTTTGAAAAGGGCCGCAGCTGGGGCGTGGCGGTGCTATTTGAGCCGAGATGCGCTCGCTTGCCTCTCTCGCCGCCGCTGCGCCGCGCGCGCGCTCTGCCGATTTTCCATTTGGCGGCAGGTTTGGCGAGAGCGGGGCGCGCGATGCACGCTATTATCTGGGCCGTGGCACTCTGTTGCTAGCAATTGTGGCTGCGCATCTGCTTATCCTGTGGCTCGTGCTGTTGCTGACCGGATTTACCGGCCGCGCGCCTGCGCGCGCCAAATCGCTGGCGGTGTTCGATGTGTCAGAGGTGGAGACCCCCGATGCCCCGGCCAAACCGGCCGAGCAGGTTCGAGTGAGCAAGGTTCAGCCGCAAGTGCTGGTGCCAACGGTCCTGACCATCGCTGCCCCGCCTGCTGCAGCCGGATCGGGCACCGGCCAAGGCTGCGGCGTGGCCGGTCTGCTGGCGAAGGGGATCAGCGCCAGTCCCGAGGCAATGGCGGCGGTAGCGGCGCTGCCCAATGATGTCCGCAGCGACGCCGATGCAGTGATGCTGTGGAACGGAACCTGGCTCGATACCGGTCAGGCGTCAGTGCTGTCAGCGGTGCCGGTGTTGTCGGCATTGACCGGGCAAGACCCGGTCTCCGCGCTGAAGTCCGTTATTCTGGATACGCTGGCGGCGGCCCCGGCTGATTGCCGCGAGGTTACCTCGCTCGGCCCGCAATTCATCCCGATTGCCGAGCCGGGCCGCACAACGATGCTGGTGATCGGCTCGGGTGCATGGCGCTGGTCAAGCCTGATCGAGCCCCATGCCGATCCCTTGGCCACGCCTGGCGCGGATCAACCCGCCGGCGATGGCCGGTTTGCGGCGGAGCCGACTGGAAACTGAATGTCGGTGACCAGCCGGGCGCCGTCGCTACGGCCCAGCTGGATGATCACGTCGATCACCGAGCGGATATAGCCGATCATTTCACTACGCCGCAGATCGCTGCCCGATTGGCCGGCAATCAGCGCCAGTTGCGCAACTGCGCCATCGGGCGAATTGGCGTGGACCGTGGTGATCGAACCGGGGTGGCCGGTGTTGACCGCGCGCAGGAAACTCAGCGCCTCAACCCCGCGAATTTCGCCCATGATGATCCGGTCGGGGCGCAGCCGCAGCGCCGCCTCGAGCAGATCAGCGGCGCTAACCTCAGCCTCGCCCAGCCGCCCGCGCACCGCGACCAGACCCACCGCATTGGGATGCGACAGCTGAATTTCGGGAGTGTCCTCGATCACCACCAGTCGCTCTTCCAGCGGTGCTTCCTTGAGCAGCGCGTTAAGCAACGTGGTCTTGCCAGTGGCGGTCCCGCCCGAAATCAGGATCGACTTGCGCGCACGAACCGCGCCTTTGAGGAACCCGGCAACGTCACCCGCGGCAAGCTGCGCAGCGAGCGTCTGGTCGGCCGTTTGCTGCGCCAGCGCGGCATCGCCCAGCCGCGCAAAGGCCCCCGCAGCGAGATAATCGCCCAGCGTCAGATCGGGCATTACATGCTTGCGGATAGCGACCACCACATGCCCGCGCGTGGCCGGCGGCGCGCAAATCTGCACGCGGGCCCCGCCCGGCAGCGTGGCGGCGAGCAGCGGGTGTTCGCGGCTGATACCCTGATCTGATGATGCCGCGATCTGGCGCGCGAGCCGCCACAGCGCGGCGTCGTTAAGCTCAGCGTTATAGTGCTGCTCAATCCCGGCGCTGGTTTCCAGCCACAATTCGCCCGGCCGGTTGATGTAGAGATCGGTCACGTCGCTGCGGCGCAGCGCTTCTTCAAGCGGCGCGAGGAATGCGCCGAGAAACACCAGCGGCTGCGCAGTCATTTGCGGACCGGACCGACGGCGGTAAAATCAAGATCGCGCGCCACGAAGATCAGCACCAGCGCGCCTTGCTGAGTTTTGATCGTCGGCGGAATGTCGCCGCCCTTGAGCGCTTGCCCAGCCTGATTGGTCGCCTCGCTGCTGGTTGAAACCACCACCGCCGAGCCGCGCGAGAGCGAGGCGGTGAGCGCCGAGATCCCGCCGGTCAGCACCGACAGCAGGATCGCGCCGCCAAACCGCTGGAGGAAGTGCCGATTAACCTTACCGCCCAGCCCGCCGCGTCCCAATTCATCGACTGCGGGCGAGCCGAGCGAGACGGAGACGCCGTCCGGGCGGATCAACCGGCTCCAGTTGATGAAGATCCGGCTGGCGCCTTGCGCCACGCCCGAATTATACTCACCGATCACCCGGCTGCCCGCCGGGATCAGCACCGATGAGCCATCGAACGACAGTACGTCCTTAGTCACCACCGCGCGGGCATAGCCGGGCAAGT
>JANMBA010000166.1:0-1950 GCA_031360105.1 Novosphingobium sp. | reverse complement strand
GCTGGCCGCGATGGCCGAGGCCGGGAATACAGATCCCGGCCAGCGCGCGGTTATGCAGGTGATCCTCAACCGGGTGCGCCACCCGGCTTTCGCCAAAACCGTGTGCGGCGTGGTGTTTCAGGGATCGCAGCGCCAGACCGGATGCCAGTTCACTTTCACTTGCGATGGCTCGCTGGCCCGGCGGTATGGCGATGCGGCCTGGGCCGCGGCGCGGAACCGTGCCGACGAGGCGCTGGGCGGCCGGATCGATGCAGCGGTTGGCACCGCCACGCATTACCACACCGATTGGGTCTATCCCAGCTGGAGCCCCAAGTTGCAAAAGCTCGCGCAAGTCGAGACTCACCTGTTTTATCGCTGGCCGGGCGATTGGGGCACGAGCAAATCGTGGCAAAGCTATCGCGGCGGTGAGATGTCGTTCGCGGCGCTAATGACCGGGCCAGGGCTAGCAGCCGAGCCCAGCGGTTCGCCCGATATGGGTGACGCCGATGCTTCGGTGGCAATCGCCCCGCTGCCCAAGGACACCCCCAAGGTGACCGGCGGACAAGTGGTAATGCGGCTGCCCTCGGGTGCGGCCAATTTCGTGGTCGTCAACCCGCGGGCCGGAGCGGGATCGGCATTGGCGATGGCCAAAGCGCTGTGCACCGTCGCCGGCTCCTGCCGGGTGATGGGCTGGGGCAGCCGCAGCCAGATTCCCGCCGCCTTCCCGGTGCCCAAACCCGCCCGGGCGAGCCTGCAATTCAGCTACTCGCGCGATCCCGGCGGGGCCGAGATCACGCTCTACAACTGTGAAAGCTTCAAAGGCCTGCCGCGCGAACAGTGCATCCCGGCGGCGCGATAGTCAGACGGACCGGCGGCCGAATGTCGGCGCAGCCGGGTTGGCCATCCTGGCAGGAGGCACCGAAAATTGCCGGTCGGTCTTGCTTTGGGTCCAGCGTTCCACGATTTCGGTCTGCAATTGCCCGATCGATTTTTTGGGCCAATCGAGTAAATCTTCGTGCAGCTTGATGGTGACCTCTTCGCCGCTGCGATTGCGTCCGGTGAACACCAGATAGCCCGCGATTGTCTGCTTGATCAGCCCGAATGCGCTACTTTGTTGCAGCGTTTCGCGGTGCACGGTCTGCAAACCGCTCCAGGCAATGTCCTGCGCCGCATAAAGCGTGCGGATTTCAAGGCCGTCGCGGACTTCGCGCAGTGCCAACGATCCGTCAAATCCGCGCCGAACAAGGGCGATTGCCACAACCGGCATGGCTGCAGCCATCAGCCAGCCAAGCAGACTGAGTTGGAAGTAACCGGTATCCAGCCGAGCGAACCACACCCCGCCAGCAGCCGGCGCCAAGCAGCCGGTCGCCTGAAAAATCAGGTTTTCCCGGCGATAGCCAACTTCGAGCATAATGCCTCCTATCGTTCGTGCTATCATGGCGGAGTCAGGCTAAAATTTCCTGAATGGCTAGCGCTGCCTAGCCGCAGAGCTTCCCGCCGCTCGCCGCCAATTTCGCCAGCAATGGAGCCACCTGTAGCCCATGCGCGCCCAGCCCGGCAACGATCTTGTCCAAGCCCTCATGGTCAACCCAGTACATGATCCCGCCGGTCCAGGCGGGCCAGCCATAGCCGTTGAGCCAGACCAGATCGATGTCGCTCGCGCGTTGGGCGATCCCTTCTGCGAGGATCAGTGCGCCTTCGGAAACCATCGGATACAGCAGCCGTTCGAAGATCTCCTGCTTGCTCACTTCGCGCTGGGCGGTGCCCGATTTCGCCGCAAATTCGGCGATGATCTCTTTGACTTCGGCAGAGGGACTGCGTTGGCGGCTTTCGTCGTAATCGTAAAAGCCCTTGCCGGTCTTCTGTCCCCAGCGGCCCTTCGCGCACAGCGCTTCGCGGATCGTGGCGACTTTGCTGGGATCACGGTGCCAGCCGATGTCGAGCCCGGCCAGATCGCCCATCTGAAACGGC
>JANMBA010000400.1:0-5710 GCA_031360105.1 Novosphingobium sp. | reverse complement strand
CGGTGCAGGAAGCCGCTGCGGCGCAAGGCCTCAGGTTCGCGGTCGAGTGGGGCGCGCGCGGCTCGGCCACGGTCGGCGGCGGGGTCGCGACCAATGCCGGGGGCAACGCGGTGGTGCGGGTCGGGATGATGCGCGAAAATGTGCTCGGGCTGGAGGCAGTACTGGCCGATGGCACGGTGATCTCCAGCATGAACGTGCTGCTCAAGAACAACGCCGCCTATGATCTCAAACAGCTGTTTATCGGCAGCGAGGGCACGCTGGGGATCGTCGCGCGCGCGGTGCTGCGGCTGCATCCCGCGCCGCTTTCGACGCAGACGGCGCTGCTTGCGCTCGACAGTTTCGACGCGGTGCAGGACCTGTTTGTCGAACTTGGCCAGCAGCTCGGCGCGGGGCTGACCGCTTATGAGGTGATGTGGGACAATTTCTACCTGCCGCTGGCGGTGGAATCGGGCCGTCACACCCCGCCACTGCCCGGCGGCCATTCGCATTACGTCCTGCTCGAGGCGAGCGGGACCGATCCTGAGGCCGATGCCGCGCGGTTTGAGGCAGGGCTGGGCCGCGCACTCGAAGAGGGCCTGATCGCTGACGCCGCGATCGCCACCAGCGGCGCGCAAGCCGATGCGATGTGGGCGGTGCGCGATGATATTGAAGGCCTGTTCGCTTACGCCGCGCCCAGCGTAACCTTCGATGTCAGCCTGCCGATCGTGGCGATGGAAGCCTACGTCGCGCAAGTTACCCGCACCGTCCGCGCCGAGTGGGGCGATGCAGCCAAGCTGGTGGTGTTCGGCCACATCGGCGACGGCAACCTCCACCTGATCATCGGCTCGCGCCCGTATGATGCAGCCGCAAGGCACCGCGCGGAGGAGATCGTTTATCGGGCGCTGGTGCCCTACAATGGCTCGGTCTCGGCCGAACACGGCATCGGCCTGGAAAAGCGCAAGTGGCTGGCGATCACGCGGTCGGCGGCCGAGATTGCGCTGATGCGGACGTTGAAGATGGCGCTTGATCCACAGGGGATTTTGAACCCGGGCAAGGTGTTGGGGTAGCGTTTTGGGCTGGCCTTAGCGCGTGGGCTTCGACAGGCTCAGCATGAACGAATGTTGGGAAAAAGCCTGCTTTAAACTCTGCTCAGCCTGAGCCTGTCGAAGGCCACGCGCGAACTCTTACCCAGCAGCTTTCGCCATAATAACCTCAGTCCGCCCCAAAACAGCCATCTCTTGCGGCGGGCTAACATCCTCAAATCCCATCCGGCGATAAAGTCCTAGCGCCACATCGAGCGCATTGAATGATTGCAAGTATAAAGCCGGGCCGCCTTGTTCGGTTGCAAAAATCAAGCATTTTTCGACCAGCGCGCGCCCGGCGCCATGACCACGCGCTGCTTCGGTCACTACCAGTTTGCAAAACTCGAACCCGGCAGTGCCAAGGCCTTTCACGGCCACTCCGCCAACGACTTCGCCATCCAATCTCGCCAGAAATGCCTCACCGCCGCTGGCGCGGTAATAGGTCGCGGGGTCGGCCATTACCTCGAGGTCTTCCGGTTCAGGTTTCCGGCCCATAGTGTCGCGCAGCCAAGGGATCCAGATTGCCGCGAACGCAGCTTTTTCGGTAGGTTTGATTGTATTGATCGCGAGTACCATCATCATTACCCCAAACACATTCATGCTTATGCCAAGCCTAATTCCCAGACTTGCTCGATTGTGCGATGAACAATTTCTTCTCCGCGATCGTGGCTTGCGACATCGAAATCACGTGATCGACGCCTTGAACGGTGATCGCGAGCGTTCCTTGTTCGGTGGTTTCGATGAAGCCCTTGGCCTTGAGATACCAGACGTGGAAATCGAAACTTTCGTCTGAGCAATTCAGCAGTTCTTGCACATACAGGCGGATAACCCCGGGGTCCTGCGCATGTTCACGCCTGCGCCGATACAGAAACAGCAGAATTTTGGTATGCGCATCGGCGTCATTGGCGGCAGAGGTGTTTTCGGCCTCCTGCTCGGGTTGTGCGGGTTCAAATCCCGCTGACGGACTGTTCAGGCCATGCCGAAGATCATAGGCGGCGCGTTGCTCGGGATTTCTAAGCATCCGGTAAGCCTCAATCACCGCATTGAATTTGTCGCCGTCAGCCGTTTCGGGATGATCGGGGTGGAACCTTTTCGCCAGATTGCGATAGGCGGCCTCCAGGCCTTTGGCGCTGCAATCGGGCAGAACCTGCAAGATTGCGTAATGATCGACAAATTGTTCACCGTCGGTCATCGCAGCAACACCCCGTTCCCCACATCGCGCGCATTCACGGCCCCGGTCAGCCCCAGCGCGGTGCGCATATCCTGCTGGTACAACCCCAGCATCTGCGTCAACGCGGCCTCACCGCCGCTGGCCAGCGCCATCACCCACGGCCGCCCGATCAATGCCGCTTTCGCGCCCAAGGCCAGCGCTTTGACCAGGTCTTGACCCGAGCGAATCCCGCCATCGACCAGCAGCGTGGTCTGATCGCCGACCGCATCGGCGATCCGGGGCAGCATACTGGCGGTCGAGGCGGCGCCGTCCAGTTGCCGCCCGCCGTGGTTGGAGACAATCATTCCATCAGCGCCAATCGCGACGCTTTCGCGCGCATCATCCACGTCGAGCACGCCCTTGAGCACCAGCTTGCCGGCCCAGACCTTGCGCAGCCACGCGATGTCTTTCCACGTCACCGAGGCGTCAAACTGGCTGCCGGTCCAATGCAGGTAATCGCGCGGGTTTTTGCTTTGCTGCACGTAGGGCGCGATGGTGCCGAAACCGTGCGGACCGCCGCGCAGGCCCACGTCGATCGCCCAGCGCGGATGCAGCGCATAGTCGAGCGCGCCCGAGCGGAATTTGCCCCACGGACCCAGCCCGCCGGACATGCCGTTGCGGATATCGCGGTAGCGGGTGCCGAGGATCGCCAGGTCAATCGTGAAGGCCAAAGTGCGCACGCCCTGCGCCCAGGCGCGGTCGAGGATTTCCTGCACGATGCCGCGATCCTTGAGCATATAAAGCTGAAACCACAACGGCTTGCCTGAGACTTGCGCTACTTCCTCCATCGGGCAAATCCCGACGGTGGAGAGACAGAAGGCGATCCCGGCCTGGTCGGCGGCGCGCTTGGCCTGCACCTCGCCGCGCCGCGCGCTCATCCCGCCCATGCCGATCGGCGCGAGCACCAATGGCATGGCCAGTTTTTCTCCGAACAGTTCGACCGAGCAATCCAGTTTGGAGGCATCGACCAGCACTTTCTGGTTCAGCCGCAACGCTTCCCAGTCCGCCGTATTGCTGCGCAAAGTCATCTCCGCGCCGGCGCCGCCATCGTAGTAATCGAACAGAAAGCGCGGCAAGCGCCGCTCAGCTCCGCGGCGGAAATCGGCGAAGCTGGCGGGGAGGAGGTTGAGCGAGTCAGGCAAGACCAGCTCCAAGTACTTCAAAGCCCCTACCCTTGGGGGAGGGGTTGGGGTGGGGGGTCCGCCGCCAGTGTTGAACCCCCATCCCAACCCTTCCCCACCGGGGAAGGGCTTTCAGGGTTGCGGTGATTCTCACAACATCGCCTCGATCAGCCGCGGTCCCTTGTGCGCCAAGGCATCCTTCAGCGCCGCATGGAACCCCTCCGCCGTATCAACTCGCACCGCTGGCACGCCCAAGCCTTCGGACAATTTGGTCCATTCAATCGCCGGGTTTTTGAGGTCAAGCATCGACAGCGCCTTGGGCCCAGGGTTCTGCACGCCGACCCGCGACAGTTCGATATTGAGGATCGCGTAGCTGCCGTTGTTGAGGATCACGGTGGTCACGTCGAGCGCCTCGCGCGCCATCGTCCACAGCGCTTGGCAGGTGTACATGCCCCCGCCATCGGCTTGCAGCGCGATCACCTTGCGGTCGGGGCAAGCAACAGCTGCACCCACCGCCAGCGGCAGGCCCTGGCCGATCGCGCCGCCGGTCAGTTGCAGCCAGTCATGCTGCGCCGCGCCGCCGCACATCGCATAGGCTGCGCCGCCCGAGGTGGCGCTTTCGTCCGAGACAATCGCACCTTCGGGCAGCAATTGCGCCAGCACCGCGCCGATATTGCCCGAATTGAGCTTGCCCGGCTCCCACGGAAACTGGGTAGCAGCCTGCACCAGCGCGGGGCCAGCAGGCGCAGCCAGCGCCTCGGCCAGCGCGGTCAATGCGTCTTGCGCATCCTCACGGAGCGAAGCCAGTCGCACCAGCGACGCCCCGGTCGGCGAGAGCCAGCTGGGCTTGCCCGGATAAGCGAAAAACGACACCGGCGGTTCGCTTCCGCAGAACACGATCGACTTGAGCTCGGCAAGGTAAGCCTCGGCCATTTCGCCGAAATAAGGCAATTTCTCGGTCGCCACGCGGCCTGCGCCGCGTTGGTGGCGGGCGGCGAAGGTCTCGGTGATCAGCCGCGCACCGGTCGCCGCGGCGATCCGCCCGGCTTGCTCCAGGGCCTCAGCGCGTAAGGCTCGGCCACCCAGGAACAGCGCCTTGGGGCCATCGCTTTGCAGCGCGGCCACCGCAGCGGCCACAGCTTCGCCGGGTGCTTTGGGCGGAGCGGCAAGCACCGGCATCGCCGCCCTGGCCGCGCCTTCGCTCCACGCGTGGTCAGCCGGCACCACCACCGTGGCGATCTTGCCCGGATAGCTTTGCGCCACCGCGAATGCTTCGGCTCCGGCCAAGGCCAGATCGCGCTCGTTCCTGGACACCCGCACCCAGTCCGACATTGGCCGCGCCACGCCAGCCGCGTCCGAGGTTAGCGGGGCATCGTAGTGCAAATGATAGGTGGCATGATCGCCGACCATGTTGATCACGGGCGAGCCTGCGCGCCGGGCATTGTGCAAGTTTGCCAGGCCATTGCCAAGCCCTGGGCCAAGGTGCAGCAAGGTCACCGCAGGCTTATCCGCCATGCGGCCATAACCATCCGCTGCGCCGGTCACCACGCCTTCAAACAGCCCCAGAATGGCGCGCATTCCGTGCTGGCGATCGACCGCCGCGACCAGCTGCATTTCGGAGGTGCCGGGGTTGGCAAAGCAGACTTCCACCCCGCAATCGTTCAACGTCTCAATAAAGGCTTCGGCCCCGTTCATGCGCAAATTCTCCTCAGGCGGAAAGGTAGCGGCGCTGCGCCCTCGCGCAACCGGAATCAGTCCGGCGTGCGGCGGTAGGCGGGCAAATGGAGGCCCCAGCCAATCGCTCCGCCGCGCAAGGCAAATCCGGCCAGCGCGGCCAGCGGCCATACCAGTTCGCGCGGGAGTGCCAGGACCTGCCCCAAGGCGCACAACGCCGCCGATAGCGCCGCCGCAGTGACGTAGAGTTCGGGGCGCATCAGGATTGATGGCCGCCCGGCCAGCACATCGCGGATAATCCCGCCAACGCAGCCGGTGATCACTCCCATCAGCATTGCGGGAACCAGCGGCAGGCCGAACGCCAGCGCCTTGGCGGTGCCGAGCACGGTGTAGGCGGCGAGCCCCGCCGCATCGGCCCATTCGAGCAGCTTGGCTTGCTCGTTTTTGGCCAACCACTTGCGCGGCATAAACCTCGCGAGCAGCGCCACGCCCAGACACACTGGCGCAACCCACGGATCGCGCACCCAGAACACCGGCGCGCCGATCAGCAGATCGCGCACCGAGCCGCCGCCGACCCCGGTGACCAGCGCGAAAAAGCTCATCGTCACGAACGTCTGCTGCAGCCGCGCGGCGAGCAGCGCGCC
>JANMBA010000109.1:0-16391 GCA_031360105.1 Novosphingobium sp. | reverse complement strand
CAATCAGGCGCAATGGCAGATCATCGATGCGCTGACCGGTGATTTCTTCGCGGGCGCGGGGCAGCATGGTGATAAGCTGCGCACGCTGTTCGTGGTCGGCGATACCAAGCAGGCGATCTTCCGCTTTCAAGGAACCAGCCCCGAACACTTCGCTGCCGCCAAAGAGCGGGTGAAGGCGGCCATGATCGGGCTCGCCGATAATCAGGCGGTCTTGCGCGGCAACGCGGCGGTCCGCGAATTGCAGGATTTGCCCCTCGGAAAAAGCTTTAGAACTGCGCGGCAAGTGCTTGAATATGTGGATCTGGCGATTGATCGGATCGGCCCGGTGAGCTTCGGGCTGGACGGCCAGACGGTCAGCCATGTCGGCGAAGAACGTCCGGGCCAGGTTGTACTGTGGCAGACGGTCGGCGGCAAAGACGATGATAGCGCCGCCGCCAACGACAATCCCGACGAGGGCGCGGAGGGCTGGCTCGCCCGGTCTGATCGGCAACTGGCGGACCGGATCGCGCGGCAAGTGCGGGGCTGGCTCAACGATGGTTTCGCGCTGGTCAAGGATCAGCCTGCCGGAACCGCGCGGCGCGCTGGCCCCGGTGACGTCATGGTGCTGGTCCGTAGACGCAAGGAATTGGCCGGGCTGATCGTCGCGCGGCTCCACGCTGCGGGGGTGCCAGTGGCAGGGGTGGACCGGCTGCGGCTGGCTGCGCCGCTGGGGGTGCGCGATCTGATCGCGGCGCTGCGCTTTGCCGTCCAGCCGCTCGATGACCTCAATCTGGCTTGCCTGCTAACCTCGCCGCTGATCGGGTGGAGCCAGGAGCAACTGCTCGAACATGGCTACCGGCCCGACAAAGTTCGGCTGTGGCGGCATTTGCTCGATGCGCGCGGCAATGCGGCAGTGGCCAGCGCGGTGGCGCAATTGCTTGATCTGTTGCGCCAGGCCGATTTTGAACCGCCGCAAGCGTTGCTGCACTGGGTGCTGACCGGGCCATGGCAAGGGCGGCGGCAGCTGACCGGGCGACTGGGCAGCGAAGTCGGCGATCCGATCGACGAATTGCTCAACGCCGCGAGCGCGTTTGCCGCCAGCGAAGTGCCCAGCCTGCATACGTTTTTGCGCTGGTTCGAAGCGGGCGAGGGTGAACTGAAGCGAGAGGCGGGGAAAAACGCGGGCGAAGTGCGGGTGATGACCGTGCATGGTGCCAAGGGTTTGCAAGCACCCATCGTAATTCTGGCCGACGCGGCGGATAATCCCGCGCCGTCCGGTCGCCGCCGGTCGTTGGCAATGCCCGAGCCGGTGGCGCTGGCGGGGGCCGAACCGCGGCTCGTCCCGCTCCCCCCGCTGGCCAAGGCTGAGCAGGCCGGGCCCATCGCCGCGGCCGATGCCGCCGCAGCGAAGGCCGATATGGAGGAGCATTGGCGGCTGCTGTATGTCGCGATGACCCGCGCCGAAGAGGCTTTGTTTGTGGCAGGATCGCTCGGCCCGAGGGAAAAAGCCCCCGCTGAGGATAGTTGGTACGCCCGGCTGCACGGGCTGTTTCTGCGCGATGAGGCCGGGCCGGATCCCATCTGGGGCCAGCGCTGGGTTCACGGCGAGGGGTCCAGTTTGCCGCTGCCCCCGCGCGACACCGCAACCGGCGAATTGGCACTGCTCCCGCCGTGGCTGGAAACTCCGCTCGCTGCCGAACCGCGCCCGCCGCGTCCGCTGGCACCGTCCGCGCTGGGACAGGATGACAGCGCCGATCCGCCATTTGCGCCCGGCAGCGATAGCGCGGCGGCGCGGCGGGGAGTGCTGCTGCACCGGTTGCTTGAGCGCTTGCCCGAGATCGAACCGGCCGCGCGTGAGGCGGCGGCTTTGGCATGGCTGGCGCGGGCCGGGGGTGAGTTCACTGCCCCGGCGCGGGCCGAGTTGGTGAAATCCGCGATCACCGTGCTGGCGCATCCGGGCTGGGCCGCACTGTTTGCGCCAGGTTCGCTGGCCGAAGTGCCGATCGCCGCGACTGTGGGCGACCAGGTGGTGGCGGGAACGATTGACCGGTTGCTGATTGCCGAGCAGGCGATCCGGCTCGTTGACTTCAAGACCGCGCGGCGTCCTCCGGCCAGCCTTGATGCGGTGCCGGTGGCGATTTTGCGCCAGATGGCGGCCTATGTCGCGGCGCTTGAAGTGACATATCCGGGGCGGCCGGTGCAGGCTGCGGTGCTCTACACCCAGGTGCCGATGCTGCTCGAATTGCCCGCCGCGCTGCTGGCCGCGCACAAGCCCGGATTGGGCGGCGCGCAATAAAGCTTTTTGCATTCGGGCGTTGCCAATGCGCCCGCGCTGCCTAGATTGAACGCTACACTTTCAGGAGAATCCTTATGGCTACCAAAGCCGTTACCGACGCCAGCTTCGCCGCCGATGTGCTCCAGTCCGATAAGCCGGTGCTGGTCGATTTCTGGGCCGAATGGTGCGGCCCGTGCAAAATGATCGGCCCCAGCCTTGAAGAAATCAGCGAAGAGCTGGGCGACCAAGTCTCGATCGTCAAAATGGACATTATGGAAAGCACCGACACCCCGGCCAAGTTCGGAGTGCAGTCGATCCCGCTGATGGTGCTGTTCAAAAACGGCGAGCCGGTCGCGCAGAAACTGGGCGCTGCGCCCAAGAGCCAGCTGAAGGCTTGGCTTGAGAGCGAATTGTAACGCCGCGCTGCGCAAAGCTGCGCTTATCAAACTCCCCGCCCGCCTGCGGGAGGGGAACAAGCAGGCCAGCTAAGCGCCGAGCACCGCCAGCCGCTCGGCCAGCCCATGCCACAGCGCCGGGCTGGCCGCGCCGATCAGGCCGGGCAGGTGCGCCTCATCGACGCGGTACGCCCGTCCATCGGGCCGCGCCGCCATGCCGCCCGCTTCATTGACGAACAGCACCCCGGCGGCGTGATCCCACGCCAGAGTGCGCTCGAAAATCGACAGGTCATTTACCCCCAGCACCAGCCGGGGATACTGTTCGGCGGCGCAGCGCGGGATATCGGTCAGCGTGTAATTCGGGGCAATCTGCAGCTTCATCGCGGCGCGCTGCGCCGGGTCCATAAACACCAGCGAAATCGCGGCAATCGGCGGCTCGGTGCCAGTCGACCGCGCAGTGATCCGCTCATCGCCGATCCATGCCCCGCCGCCGCGCCGGGCGTGGCACATCCGGCCTGACAGCGGGTCATAGATCCACCCGGCAATCGTCTCGCCCGCCTCGGCCAGCGCGACCATCACCCCGAACGGCGGCTTGCCATGCGCGTAATTGTTGGTCCCATCGACGGGATCGATGATCCAGCAGAGCCGATCGCCCAGCCGATCAAGCAGCGTGGGATCCGCATGCGCGGCTTCCTCGCCCACAATCGCGGCTTCGGGCAATAGTTTCACCAGCCCCGCGGCGATAATCAGCTCAGCCTCTTTATCGGCAATCGTGACCAGATCGTCAGCCGCCTTGGCATCGATCTGATCGGCGGTAAGTGACTGGTAATGCGGCAAGATCGCGCGCGCGGCGGCATCGCGCATCACGGCCTCGACCGCGCGGCTCAGGGCATCGTTCAACTGCGGTAATCTGCGTTGATCGAGATGTAGCCGTGAGTCAGATCACAAGTCCACACCGTGGCGCGGCCAGCGCCAAGCCCCAGATCGACCTCGACCGATATATCCTGACCGCGCAAGTGCTCGGCCACCGGGGCTTCGTCGTAGTCGGCCAGCGGCTGCCCCTCGCGCGCCGCCCAGACCCCGCCAAAACCGATGGACAGCTTGTCGCGGTCAGCGGGCTCGCCCGCCTTGCCGAGCGCCATCACGACGCGGCCCCAGTTGGCATCTTCCCCGGCGATCGCAGTCTTGACCAGCGGTGAGTTGGCAATCGCCAGCCCGACCACCCGCGCGCTGTCATCGCTGACCGCGCCGGTGACCTGCACCGCGATGAATTTCTGCGCGCCTTCGCCGTCGCGCACGACCAAATGCGCCAGTTGGCGGCAGACATCGTGCAGTGCGGCGGCAAAGGCATCGGCGCCGGGGCTGCTCGCCTCGGTCAGTTCGGCATTGCCCGCCGCGCCGGTGGCAAAGGCCAGCACCGTGTCGCTGGTCGAAGTATCGCTATCGACTGTGATGCAGCTGAAGGTCTGCTGGTTGGCGGCGCTGAGCAGCTCTTGCAGGAACGCCGGAGCGACCGCGCAATCGGTGAACACATAGCCCAGCATCGTCGCCATATCAGGCGCGATCATCCCGCTGCCTTTGATGATCGCCGCCAAGGCCACGGTGCGGCCATCGACGATCGCGGTGGCGGCCGCGCCTTTGGCAAAGGTGTCCGTGGTGCCGATAGTGTTGGCAGCGTCCTCCCAGCCGCACGGCGCGGCCACCAGCGCCGCTGCGATCCCGGCTTTGGCCTTGTCGATGGGCAGCGGTACGCCGATCACCCCGGTCGAGCAGACGAACACCCGGTCCTGCGCGCAGCCCAGATGGGCGGCGACTTGCGCCATGATCGCCTCCACCGCTTCGCGCCCGCGATAGCCGGTGAAGGCGTTGGAATTCCCGGCATTGACCACCAGCGCCCGCGCGCGGCCTTGCCCCAGATTGGCGCGGCCCAAATCAACTTCGCTGGAACAACAAACGTTGCGGGTGAATACGCCCGCCACCGCCGTGCCCTCGGCCAGTTCAACATACGTCAGATCGCAGCGGCTCCAGTCCTTATACCCGGCACGCGCCACGCGCAGCGTCACCCCGCCAATCGGCGGCATCGCAGGGAACGGGCGGGCAAGGGGCGAGACGGCATCAGACATGGCTTGCCCATTAGGATTGGCCGGGCAGCGGAGCAAGCGGTTGCTGCCCGCAGC
Source organism: Novosphingobium sp. (assembly GCA_031360105.1). Classification (GTDB taxonomy): domain Bacteria; phylum Pseudomonadota; class Alphaproteobacteria; order Sphingomonadales; family Sphingomonadaceae; genus Novosphingobium. Next base: position 11,565 of record JANMBA010000109.1, on the reverse strand, counting down.
TCGCCGCCCGGCGATTTGTCCAGATCAGGGGTTCAGGCCAATCAGGGGTTCAGGCCAATCAGCGCCATTGGTGAGATCGCGGTCATAAAGTTGATATCCCAGTCGAGCTGCTTACCGCCCGCGACCACCTTGGCCCCGTGTTCGGTGTTGTTCGACAGGATCACGCCGTCGGTGATCAGCGTGAAGTGGCCATCAACCACCGGGAAATCATTCATGTCGCCGGGCTTCTTGCCATCTTTGCCGCCCACCATCTGTGTAAAAATTTGCGCGGCGTTGCCCCCGGGCATCGCCATCGCAGCCTGCTGCATCAACGGCGAATCGATCCGCACTTCGCCATTGGCGCGGCGATTGAGCACGATGAACGGCAGAACTTGCGGCATCCGTTCGATCGTCGGGAACGCATAGTCATAGCTCAACAGCCCGGCGATGCTGTAATCGACATCGTATAGCCCGTTGCCCTGGTAGATCACGCTTTTGAAGCCAGCCTCCCCGCTCAGCCGTGCGGCGATTTCGGCGGCGGACTTCGGATCGGTCGGATCGACCCCGCCCAGCGCCTTGACCACCATGGCCTTGTCCTTGGCGTCACGCGCAGCGGAAGCCTGCTGTTCGGCGTCCCAATCGCCTTTTTGCTGAGCGGTTTCGGCCGCAGTGCAGGGGCGCTCGGTTACGTCATCCTTTTTGTAGCAGGTGGCGGGCGAGAAGGTGCCCTTGGGCTTTTGCGCCATCGCCATTTCAGCGAGCTTGGTCAGCCCAAGGATCACGATCTGGCCTTTGTAGGTATAGGTGAAATGGCCGTCTTTACGCAGGTCCAGCGTCGCGGCGAATTTACCGGGCAGGACAAAGCAAGCCGACAGCAGCAATGCCGTGCTCGCCGCGACCAGTGCTATTATACCGCGCTTAAGGTTGATTGCACCAATCATCGTCACTTCCCCCCGATTACACGTCAGCCCCGCGTCGCGATCGCATAAAGCGCAATCGCAGCGGCGTTTGAGACGTTGAGACTTTCTATGGCGCTGCTGATTGGCAGTCGAGCCAGCGCATCGCAGTGTTGCACAATATTGTGGCGGATGCCGTCGCCTTCCGCTCCGAGGACCAAGGCCACGGGGCCGCTGGGCAAGGCCTCGGCCAAGGTAGCGCTGCCTCCGCCGTCCAGCCCGATCCGCCAGTATCCGGCCTCGGCAATTTCATCGAGCGCGCGCGACAGATTGACCACCCGGACCCACGGAACCGTCTCCAGCGCGCCCGATGCGCTTTTCGCCACCACCCCGCTCTCGGGCGGAGCATGGCGGTCTTGCGTGATGATGGCGGCGGCACCAAACGCAGCTGCCGAGCGCAGGATCGCGCCGACATTGTGCGGGTCGGTGACCGAATCGAGGATCAGCAATGGCTGCGAGGCATCGCCGCCGAGCACGTCCTCGAGGAAAATGTCCTCGAGCGCGTTGCATTCGAGCACCAGCCCCTGATGCGGCGCGTCGCGCGCGACCAGCCGCGCCAGATCAGCCGGAGAGGCGTATTCGACCTTGAAATCGGCCGGCAATTCGCCGTCGAGCGTCTCGATTCCTTCACGCGTTGCCCACAGCTTGCGGTGTTGACGCTCAGGGTTGAGCAGCGCGGCTTCCACCGCGTGACGGCCCCACAGCCGCACCGCGCCGGTGCTGGCCTGGCCCGATCCGCGCCCGCCTTTCATTCGCCCGGCCCGCCCGCGCAGCGCACGTTTGGGCTTTTCATCGGTGGGGCGGCTCATGTTGCAAAGTTCTGGTTCATCGCGCCCCCCTGCCAGTCACCCCATTGACAGGCAAGGCTCTGTTCGGCATTGGCGCGCTTCCTCGGCTGGAGGGCCCGCTTTACAAGGGCTCTATTCGGGGCGACCCGACACCGGCAAGCTGGTGTGGACAGGTGGCCGAGTGGTTAATGGCAGCAGACTGTAAATCTGCCCGCGAGAGCGTACGGTGGTTCGAATCCACCCCTGTCCACCACCCAGCTTTTAAACAACCTCATGGCCAGGATTTGGCAGCGGGTGCAGCATTGGGCACCGCCCCCCGCACCTGCCCGGCGTGGGCGAGCAACTGCCGCCAGTTGTATCGGCTGAAATCAGCCGGCTGCGGAGGCTCGTCGATGCGCTGCTCCACCCGCTCTGCGAACCGTATCGAAACGACGGCCAGCAACAGTCCGAACGGCAAATCGATCAGGTAATGCCATCGTGTGGCCACGGCACTGACCAGAATGAACGCAAAAAAGAGCGTATAGACCGGGACCAAAATTCTGGCATTTCGCCACGCAAAGTAAAGGAACAGGAACGCGCCGCCGACATGCAGCGAAGGCATTGCGCCAAGCCCGGCGGTAAGATTGGCACTGCCGTTGGCGCGGACCCAGGCGGAGCCACCGGCAGCGGCGATCTGGTTGTAGGTATTCAGCATGCCGTGCTGCGCTTCGCTGTGGATCAAGATCAGCCCGCGTTCGTAAATGAATGGCCCCAGCGCGGGCATCACCAGATAGCAAAACCCGCCGATGCCCTGAAAGAACAAGGCGGACAGGAACAGCCGGCGGAACTGGTAAGGGCCTTGCAAGGCATGGACGCTGAAACTGGTGTAGAACATCATGATAAAGGTGATCATGTAAGCGTTTTGACCCAGTCCAAACACCGGGGTCATCGCCTCGCGGGCTTTGAAAGCGCCCGAAATAACCGGCCTGAACAGCTGATCTATTTGCCAGAACTGCTGATCCCAGCGGGTTGAATTGATCAGCGGCCACCACAGTTTGAGGTTGAAATGGCAGATCAGCACGACGGCGTAACACGGCAAAGCCACCAGAAAATTCCAGGCCATCCGGCTGCGCTGGCTAACCAGGACGAACAACCCCCAAATTGTCACGCCGATCAGCGGAAAAATGTAATGCAAATCGATGAACGGCGCGCGATCGCCGCTGGGCAGCTCGATCGAGACGCCGATTCCCCGCCCGATCAGCCAGGTTAAGCCAAGCACGATGGCAGTGAAGACGATCTCGATTGGAACTGCGCTGGGCCGTTGCATCAGCGCGGGCTACCATTTGATGGTTAAGATCGGATTGCGCCGCGCTTGGCCTTGTCGTGTCCGGCGCTGGCCACTAGACTGATGGACATGAGCGACATCACTCCCGTTATCGCGGCGACCGGGCTGTTTACCCCGCCGGATTCGATCAGCAACGATGAACTGGTTGCCAGTTTTAATGCCTATGCTGCGGCGCATAATGCCGATCATGCCGCGCAGATCGCCGCTGGATCGATTGAGGAGTTGCAGCCAAGCTCGGCCGAATTTATTGAAAAGGCCAGCGGGATCAAATCACGCCATGTGATCAGCAAGGCCAGCTTGCTTGATCCCGCAGTGATGGCGCCGCGCTGGGCCGAGCGGCCTGACGAGGAACTTTCGGTGCTCGCCGAAATCGGGGTCAAAGCGGCACAAGCCGCGCTTGACGCCGCACACCGCCTGCCCGGCGAAGTTGACGCGGTGCTGTGCGCGGCCTCGAACATGCAGCGCGCCTATCCGGCGATGGCGATCGAGATCCAGGCGGCGCTGGGCATCGAGGGGTTCGCCTTCGATATGAACGTCGCCTGCTCGTCGGCGACTTTCGGAATTCAGACGGCGGCCGATTATGTCCGCGCCGGGCACGCCCGTTCGGTGCTGGTGGTCAGCCCGGAGATCTGCTCGGGCCACCTAAACTGGCGCGACCGCGATAGCCACTTCATTTTTGGCGATGTGGCAACCGCAGTGCTGGTCGAAGATCAGGCGCTGGCGCTGCGCCCGCACTGGGAAATTGTCGGGACCGCGCTCAAAACCGTATTCTCGAACAATATCCGCAACAATTTTGGCTTCCTCAATCGCGCCACCCCCGAGACGGCGGGGGCGGATGACAAGCTGTTTGTTCAGGAAGGCCGCAAGGTGTTCAGGGAAGTGGTGCCGCTGGTCGCGGCGATGATCGTTGACGAGGCAGCCAAGCTGGGGCTGGCGCCTCACCAGCTGCGCCGGTTGTGGCTGCACCAGGCCAATCAGGGGATGAACCGGCTGATCGCGCAGCGGGTGCTGGGTCATGATGCCAGCGAGGATGAAAGTCCAACCGTGCTCGATACTTATGGCAATACCTCCAGCGCGGGTTCGATCATTGCTTTTCATAAACATAGCGCCGATCTTGCGGACGGTGATATCGGGACGATCTGCACGTTCGGCGCGGGCTATTCCGCCGGTACAGTTTTCGTGCGGAAGGTAGCATAATTGCCAGGTGATATTCTCGACAATCGTGGGCGCGGTGAAGCCGCTTGGGGCTGGCCCAGTGTCCATCCCGAAGGGCGCAAGTTTGCGCTGGCGGCGGCGGTGGTTTGCGCGGGCGCGGCAGTTATGGCGTGGGAAACGCTGGCGTGGCCGCTGGGCGCGCTGACTTTGGGCATTCTGGCCTTTTTCCGCGATCCGCGCCGGGTCACGCCGCTGGGCGAGGGGCTGATTGTGGCCCCGGCCGACGGGTTGATCACCTTGATCAAGCAGACCGAGCCACCGCGCGAACTGGTGGGCGATGACGCCGCCGGAACACCGGGGCTGCCCGCTGGACCGGTGACCCGGATTTCAATCTTCATGTCGGTGTTCGATGTCCACATCAACCGCACGCCAATCGCCGGCACGGTGCGCCGGGTGGTCTATATCCCCGGCAAGTTCGTTAATGCCGATCTCGACAAGGCGAGCGAAGAGAACGAGCGCCAGCATCTCTTGATCGAGCAGAGCGGCGGGCGGATGATCGGCTTCACGCAGATTGCCGGGCTGATTGCGCGGCGGATCGTGCCGTTCGTCAAGCCGGGCGATATCCTGGCTGCGGGGCAGCGGGTCGGATTGATCCGGTTTGGCAGCCGGGTCGATGTGTACCTGCCGGCCGGAACCGAGCCGCAAGTGCTGGTCGGCCAGCGCGTGGTTGCGGGTGAGACTGTGCTGGCGGTGGCCGGGCAAACGCCGCTGATCGAGGGCGCGCGCCAGTGATTGCCGAGCCAGTGCGGCCCGGACTGACGCTGCGGGCGATGGTGCCCAATGCGATCACGGCAGCGGCTTTATGCGCCGGGCTGACCGGGATCCGGTTTGGGATTACGCACGATTTCGAAAAGGCGGTGCAATGTATCGTGCTGGCCGGGATTCTCGATGGACTTGACGGGCGCGTCGCGCGCCTTCTCAAGGCGCAATCGCGGTTTGGCGCGGAACTCGATAGTCTGGCGGACAACGTCTCGTTCGGGGTGGCCCCGGCTTTGCTGCTGTTCTTATGGTCGCTGCAGGATTTGCCGCGGATTGGGTGGTTTGCGGCGCTGGCTTATGCGATTGCCTGCGCGCTGCGGCTGGCACGGTATAATGCCCGGATCGATCTGGCAGATGAACCGCGCAAAACTGCGGGGTTCCTCACCGGGGTGCCGGCCCCGGCCGGAGCGGGGCTGGTGTTTCTGCCGCTCTATCTGTTTTTCGTGACCGAAAATCCGCTGTTCCGCGATCCGGTACTGGTCAGCGTCTGGCTGGCGGCGATGGGGTTCTTGATGATTTCCAACGTCGCTACGGTCAGTTGGGGCAAATTGCGTCCGCGCAAACAAGTGCGGATCGAGGTTATTGCGCTGTTCGGATTGGTTGCGGCGGGGCTGCTGGCGGAACCGTGGTGGACGCTGATCGCGATTTGCGCGGTCTATCTGGCGCTGCTGCCGGTGGCGATGGTGCTGTATGGGCGAGCTAAGCGGCAGCGCGCAGCGGTTGAGGCAAAGCCAGCGGCTTGATCCGCACCGGCAAAGCCAGGACTTGACCGTGGCGCGGGCTGACCGTGATTTCACGAACCGTAAAACGCAGTTCGCGCGAAGGCTGGCAATCGGCCAACGCTGCCTGCAATCCGGCGATCTTTGGCGCAGCATCGACGATCTGCCAAACCAGCATGGCAACCGCAGTTACCCCAGCAACCAAAAACAGCACAATCAAACCAACGGTCAGCATCATCGTATCTCCGTCGCGCCCTGTGGGGGGACCTGTGGATAACGTGTGGACAAGCGCAAAAGTTCCAAACGTGGTTAACTTGGCTTTATGTTCACTATTTGTTCCTTCCTGTCAAGCGGTATAGTACCGTGGCACGTTCGGCACTTTTTGCTGGATTTGTGTAGGTGTCCCGGTTAAAGGCGCGCGGCCTGCGGGGATCATCCCGTCAGGCAAATCCACATGGGAAGCGCCCATACCGGTGCCGCAGTCGGGCCAGGTCTTCGGACTTAACCGCACGGTTCCTGCTTCTCAGAGGTTCAACCGGAAGGAAATACTTATGGCGGCACCAGTCGTCACGATGCAGCAATTGATTGAGGCCGGCGCTCACTTCGGCCACCAGACGCACCGCTGGAACCCGCGGATGAAGCCGTACATTTTCGGCGCCCGCAACGGCATCCACATCCTTGACCTGTCGCAGACCGTGCCGCTGTTCGCGCGCGCACTCGATTTCGTCTCGGCCACGGTTCAGGCTGGCGGCAAAGTTCTGTTCGTCGGCACCAAGCGCCAGGCGCAAGAGCCAATCGCTGAAGCCGCGCGCGCCTGCGGTCAGCACTTTGTCAACCATCGCTGGCTGGGCGGAATGCTCACCAACTGGAAGACGGTCAGCCAGCGCATCAAGTACATGAAGTCGCTTGAAGAGCAGCTTTCGGGTGACACTGCGGGTTTGACCAAGAAGGAAGTGCTCAACCTGACGCGCAAGCGCGACAAGCTTGAAATGTCGCTCGGCGGCATCCGCGACATGGGCGGCATTCCTGACGTGATGTTCGTGATCGACGCCAACAAGGAAGAACTGGCGATCAAGGAAGCCAACGTGCTGGGTATCCCGGTCGTCGCCGTGCTGGATTCAAACGTCTCGCCCGATGGCATCGCGTTTCCGGTGCCCGCCAACGACGACGCCAGCCGCGCCGTGCGCTTGTACTGTGAAGCCATCGCGTCGGCCGCCACTAAGGGTCACCGCGATGGCGTGGTTGATTCGGGCGTGGACATTGGCGCGCTCGATGTCGCGCCGGTCGAAGACGCTGTGCTGGAAGCGGCTGCCGTTCCAGAGGCAGCACCGGTGGCCGAACCCACGATGGCAGAAGTTGCTGCAGAGGTGACCGCTGACGACATCACCGTCGAAGAAACCGCGACCGAGGCCTGAAGGCTGCACGCGGATTGATGGCCAGCCGGACCTTCGGGTCCGGCGGTTTACTTGTTTAAAAAAGGATTGGCGCAATGGCTTATACTGCCACTGACGTGAAAAACCTGCGCGAGCGCACCGGCGCCGGCATGATGGACTGCAAGAAGGCGCTCGAAGAAACCGGCGGAGATATGGAAGCTGCGGTGGATTCGCTGCGCGCCAAGGGCTTGGCGGCGGTCGCCAAGAAATCGAGCCGCACGGCCGCTGAAGGGCTGGTTGGCGTCGCCGTTTCGGGCACCAGGGGTGTTGCGGTCGAAGTGAATTCGGAAACCGATTTCGTCGCCAAGAACGAGCAGTTCCAGGATTTCGTGCGCAAGACCACGCAAGTGGCGCTGAGCGCTAGCGCGGACGACGTCGAGGCGCTGAAAACTGCGGCCTATCCCGATGGCGGCACGGTTACCGACAAGCTGACCAACAATGTCGCCACCATCGGCGAAAACCAGCAGGTCCGCCGGATGAAGACCGTCACGGTCTCCAGCGGGCTGGTTGTGCCCTATATGCACAACGCCGCTGCGCCTAACCTGGGCAAGATCGGCGTGCTGGTCGCACTCGAATCAGATGCCGGGGCAGACGTGCTGGAGCCGCTCGGCAAACAGATCGCGATGCACATCGCTGCTGCGTTTCCGCTGGTGCTGTCAGCAGACGATCTTGATCCCGACGTGCTCGCCCGCGAGCGCAAGATCGCGCTCGATAAGGCGGTTGATGATGCGGCCAAAAACGGCAAGGAAATCCCCGCCGATATCCTCGCCAAGCGCGCTGATGGCGCCGCGGCGAAGTTCGCCAAAGACAATGCGCTGCTCAGCCAGGTGTTCGTGATGGACAACAAGACCCCGGTTGCACAAGTCGTCGAGGCAGCGGGCAAAGCGGCCGGGACCAAGATCGTGCTCAAGGACTACGTCAGGTTCCAGCTGGGTGAAGGCATTGAAAAGGTCGCGACCGATTTTGCAGCAGAAGTTGCTGCGGCCGCTGGGTTGAGCTGAATTTTTGTCGTCCCGGGTCAAGCGCGGGACGACGCCAAACGGAACAAAGGGCGCGCCGCAGGGTGCGCCCTTTGCGTATGCAGTTCGTGTCAATAATCCGTGGTTAGGCTTGGGTGTGCCTTGGCAGGCCAGCCCCAGCGGTATAAGGCCCGCCAAATCCTGCCGAGAGCGATGTCACAGCCCATGCCCAAGCCAGCCTACAAGCGTATCCTGCTGAAACTGTCCGGCGAAGTGCTGATGGGCAACCAGCAGTTCGGGATCGATCCCGAATTCGTCGCCGAACTGGCCAAGGAAGTGAAGGCGGCGCAGGCCACGGGTTTGCAAATCTGTCTGGTGATCGGCGGCGGAAATATCTTTCGCGGGATGGCGGGCGCGGCCAAAGGCATGGACCGGGCACAGGCTGATTATATGGGTATGCTCGCCACGGTGATGAACGCGCTGGCGATGCAGAATGCGCTCGAACAGCAAGGCGTTCACACCCGCGTGCAATCCGCTGTGCAAATGGACCAAGTGTGCGAACCAGTGATCCGCCGCCGCGCCGAACGCCACCTTGAAAAGGGCCGCGTGGTGATCTTTGCCGCCGGAGTCGGCGCGCCATACTTCACCACCGATTCAGGGGCGGCCTTGCGCGCGGCCGAAATGCAGTGCGATGCGCTGCTCAAAGGCACCAGCGTCGATGGGATCTATGACAGCGATCCCAAGCAGAACCCCCAGGCAAAGCGTTATGATACCGTGGATTACAATACGGTCCTGTCACAAGACCTGAAAGTCATGGATGCCAGCGCAGTCGCTTTGTGCCGCGATAACAACATTCCGATCGTCGTCTTCTCGATACGCGAGCGCGGCAACCAGGCCAAAGTGCACGCGGGCGAAGGCATCCAGACGGTCGTCACCAAGGGAGCCTGATCATGGCGAAATACGACAAGTCCGATCTCGAACGCCGGATGAAGGGCGCGGTTGAGGCATTGCGCCACGATCTGGGCGGCCTGCGCACCGGGCGTGCCAACACCACGTTGCTCGATCCGGTGGTGGTCACGGTTTACGGCAGCCAGATGCCGCTGAACCAGGTGGCGACAGTCTCGGCGCCCGAACCGCGGATGCTGACCGTGCAGGTCTGGGATAAAAGCAACGTTGGCCCGGTGGAAAAGGCGATCCGCTCAGCCGGGCTGGGGCTTAACCCGATCAACGATGGCAACACGCTGCGGCTGCCGATCCCCGATCTGACCGAGGAACGCCGCAAGGAACTGGCCAAGCTGGCGCATACTTATGCCGAGAAAGCGCGCGTCGCGATCCGCAATGTCCGCCGCGACGGGATCGACAACCTCAAGACTGACGAGAACAAGAAGGACATCTCGGAAGATGACCGCAAGCGCGGCGAAACCGAAGTGCAAAAGCTGACCGACGAGCAGATCAAGGCAGTCGACGATGTCGCTGCGTCAAAAGAGCAGGAAATCATGGGGCGGTGACGCTTCGGCCGGTTCAGGACAAGCGCAGGGGCGGCACGCAGAGCGCGGCGCGCCACGTTGCCATTATCATGGACGGCAACGGCCGCTGGGCCAAAGCGCGCCATTTGCCGCGCGCGGTGGGTCATCAGCGCGGGGTGGAGGCGGTGCGCGCGCTGGTCCGCGCGGCGCGCGAAATGGGGCTGGAGGCGCTGACGCTATACGCCTTTTCGACCGAGAACTGGAGCCGCCCGGAAGAGGAAGTCTCAGCCTTGATGGGCTTGCTCAAGCGCTACATCATGGCCGATCTCAAGGAATTTGTTGAAAACAACGTCCGGCTGCAAGTGATCGGCAATTACCGCGCGATGGCCTCCGATGTGGTCGCGCTGCTCGACGATGCCCTGGCGCAGACCGCCGCCAATGATGGCACCACGCTGGTGGTCGCGCTCAATTACGGCGCACAGGACGAGATTGCGCGGGCTGCGGGCAAAGCCGCGGCAAAGGGCGCGATTACGCCCGAGGCGATTTCAGCCGAGCTTGATACTGCCGGTCTGCCGCCGCTCGATCTGTTGATTCGCACCTCAGGCGAAGTGCGGCTGTCGAACTTCCTGTTGTGGCAAGCGGCCTATGCCGAAATGGTGTTTACCGATGTGCTGTGGCCGGACTTTACGCCCGAGCATTTGCGGGCGGCGCTGACGGAATTTGAAGGCAGGGAGCGGCGTTATGGCGGGCGCTAAGAAGTCCGACCTCCCGGTCCGTGCTGTTTCGGCGGTGGCGATGGTTGCGGTCGCTGGCGCAGCCTTATGGCTCGGCGGCTGGTTTTGGACTGCGTTCGTCGTCGCCATCGCGCTGGGCGTGCTGTGGGAGTGGTGGGGGCTGATCTGCGGATTTTTGCCAAGCATGGCGGGCCGGATCGCATGGATGGCGGGCGGGGTCATTTACGTCGGGCTGGCGGCGTTCATGTTCGACGTCCTGCGGCTTGATCCGGCGACCGGCTGGCCGATGCTGTTGATCGTGCTGCTGGGGGTGATTTTCACCGATGTCGGCGCGTATTTTTCGGGGCGTGCGATCGGCGGGCCAAAGATTGCGCCCCAAATCAGCCCGTCGAAGACCTGGGCTGGGCTGGGCGGCGGGATGATCGGGGCTGCGGCGGGGATCTATCTCGCGCTCACGATTGCCGCCAGCGACCGGTTTACCGCAGCGGTCAACCGCGCCGCGCGGCTGGGCCCTGATGACACCACCGTGGTTTCATTGGGGCAGCTACCCAGCGTGTGGGGCTGCCTGCAACTGGGCGCGATGCTGGCGATCATCGCTCAAAGCGGTGACTTTTTCGAAAGCTGGATGAAACGCCGCGCCGGGGTCAAGGATTCGAGCCATCTGATCCCCGGTCACGGCGGGCTTTTTGACCGGGCCGATGGAATGCTGTCGGTGATGTTCGTGATCGGACTGCTGGCTGGCTTCAACTTCTTGATGCGCGGCTAGGATCATGCGCACGCTCTCCATCCTGGGCGCAACTGGCTCGGTTGGCGCTTCAACGCTCGATCTGGTGCGGCGTCAGCCGGGCGCGTGGCGGATCGCGGCGCTGACCGCCAATTGCCAGGCCGCCGAACTGGCTGCGCTGGCCCGCGAATTTTCCGCTGAAATCGCCGTTGTCGCCGACGAAAGCTGCCTATCGGACCTGCGCGCCGCCTTGGCCGGGAGCGGGATCGCGGCGGCGGGCGGCGCGGCGGCGCTGATCGAAGCCGCAGCGCGCCCTGCCGACCTCACCATGGCCGCAATCGTCGGTTGCGCTGGCCTCGCTCCGACCATGGCGGCAATTGAACAGGGCCGCGCGGTGGCGCTCGCCAACAAGGAAGCGCTGGTTTCTGCCGGTGACGTGATGCTGGATGCCGTCGCGCAATATGGCACCACGCTGCTGCCAGTTGATAGCGAGCACAACGCGATCTTTC
>JANMBA010000036.1:0-3458 GCA_031360105.1 Novosphingobium sp. | reverse complement strand
GTTGACAGCCCCGGCGCGCTGGCCTAGTGGCGCTGCTCCCCAAGCGGCACGCGGGTGTAGCTCAGTTGGTTAGAGTGCCGGCCTGTCACGCCGGAGGTCGCGGGTTCAAGTCCCGTCACTCGCGCCACTTGGGGAATTTTTCGAAAAAACTGAGCTGAACTATACCGCGTGCCCGGCGGCCCGCCGACAGGCCTGTCCGGGCCGTGTTTCAGCTCCAGCGCCCGGTCTCCATCCAGATCATGAAGCGCCGCAGCGGCAGCAGCCAGATCACCCCCAGTACGATGTACACCGGCACTTGCGCGAGCGCTGGCCAATTTTCGAACAAGGGTGCGATGAAGCGGGCAATCGCCAGGCCATAGACCATCAGCGCGAACAGCAGCGCCAGGATGCCAAGCGGGATCCGCCAAGTGGGTTCAGTGCGCATCAAAAAGGTCCGTAAAAGCGGGTTGGGGTGACCACTGCGCGCAGCGGCCGATCGTGCGGTTCGAGCGGCAGCGCATCGACCAGCTGGCAATCCCAGGCCAGCCCGATCGGCACCAGCGCGGGGTGCGCGGCGAGCAGCCGGTCATAATGTCCGCCGCCTTGGCCGAGCCGCTGGCCCTCTGCCGTAAACCCGACCAGCGGCACAATCGCAACGTCGACCTGCGCGCCAGGGGCATCGCCGGGCGGCTGCATTGCGCCGTAGGGATCGGGCACCAGGCCGCTTTCGTCGAACGGATTGTTCCACAATTTAAACTGCATGGGATCGCCGCGCGCCGCGAACCACGGCAGCGCCACGGCATGGCCTTGTTCGGCAAACCAGCGCGCATAAGCCAGCGGCGAAGCCTCACCCGGGATCGGGTAATAGACGCTGATCGCCGCGCCTTCAGGAACCAGTTCAAGCAGCGCTGCGGGCGGGCGGTGGAACAGCAGGCTGCGCAAAGCCGCTGGAATCGCTGCGTCATGGTCGGCACGGCGTTGGCGCAATCGGGTGCGCAGAGCTTGCTTGTCGATCACGCGCTGCGCCTTTTGCCGCGGAAGAATGGGTGACGGGACCACCATGGGCCGTTGCCAGGAAATCCTCTGACGCGTCACGTCAGGTGGGAACCGTGTGTGCCAGACCAAGATCTAACCAGGGACAGCCCCCAAGGATTTTACTTATAGCCTCAGGGATTTTCAAAGGCTCGCACCGGGCAGTACCCGTCAGACCCTAGATAGGCCGATGCGGCTCAAGCCTCAAGGGTGGCGGCGTATTTTTCCAAACGGGCAGCCAAGTCCTCAAGCGCGGCGGCATGCGGATCGCTTGGCGCGGCCGAAGGCGGGGCATCGGAACCGTCTTTGCCGCGCAGTTCGTGCAATTCATCAGCCAGCATCAGCGCCGCAAACAACAGCGAGCGGACTTCGTTATGACCGGCTGCGACCAGATCGTGCACTTTGCCGTCGATCACCTGGCCCAAGCCTGCCACATGCGCTTCTTCGCCGGTGGCACAGGCCACCGTATAGCTGCGGCCACCGATTTGCAGGATGACGTTGCTCATCGCGGCATCATCCTTGCGCGCCTTCGATCAGTTGATCGAGCTGTTCGAGCGAAGCCTGCACCGCATCGCGCAGCCGCACATGCTTGCCGGTGAGCGCCGCCAGCTCGGCGCCCCCCCCGTTGCTTGGCGCAGAGCTTGCCGTAGACGTCATCGGCGCAGCCTCAATCCGGGCCAGCGCCGCTTCAATCCGCACAATTGCATGTTTGCTACGTTCCGCCGCCATGCCTCGGGTCTAACGCAATATTACACCATCGCAAAGTGTTGCCGCGATCATTTCCCACTGTTTCTAAAAGTCCGGCAAATGGCTCTGCCTTGACGGGGAGGCACGGCTTGGCAAAGGAGACCCCGCGCCGAATCGCCGCCGCAGTTCAGCCCTGAATTGGGAGCCTTTGCCGATGAGCCTCGATAGTGCCCGTTATGCAGCCATGGCCAACGCCATCCGCGCGCTGTCGATGGACGCGGTGCAGGCCGCCAATTCGGGCCATCCCGGGATGCCGATGGGCATGGCCGACGTGGCCACGGTGTTGTTTGCCGAGCAGCTGAAGTTCGATCCAGCAGCACCCAAATGGCCGGATCGCGACCGGTTTGTGCTGTCCGCCGGGCATGGCTCAATGCTACTGTATTCGTTGCTCTATCTGACCGGCTATCAATCGCCGACCATCGCCGACATCAAGAATTTCCGGCAGCTTCACTCGGTCTGCGCCGGGCATCCTGAAAATATTGAACTTGAGGGGGCCGAGGCTACGACCGGCCCGCTGGGGCAAGGGTTGGCGATGGCGGTCGGCATGGCGCTGGCCGAGCGGCACCTCAATGCGGAGTTTGGCGGTGCGTTGGTCGATCATCAGACCTGGGTAATTGCTGGCGACGGCTGTCTGATGGAAGGGATCAATCACGAGGCGATCGGGCTGGCGAGTAATCTCAAGCTGGGCCGGCTCAACGTGCTGTGGGATCACAATTCGATCACCATTGATGGCGATACTTCGCTTTCGACCTGTGAGGATATTTTGGCGCGCTACACCGCGACCGGGTGGCACACCGTGGCCTGCGATGGCCATGATTACGCCAGCATCAGCGCGGCATTGGCTGAGGCAGCGGCGGACCCGCGACCATCGCTGGTCGCTTGTAAAACGATCATCGGCAAAGGCGCACCGCACAAGCAAGGCACCCACAATGTCCACGGCAGCCCGCTGGGAGCCGAGGAAATCGCGGCAGCGCGCAAAGTTCTGGACTGGACTGCTCCGCCCTTTGAAATTCCCGTGGAGATTGCCGCTGACTGGCGTTCGCTCGGGTCCAAGGGCGCTAGCGCACGGGCTGAATGGGAAGCGCGGCTTGGCGCTGCGCCACGCGGCGGCGAATTTTCGGCGCGGATCGCAGGTGAATTGCCCGCGTTGGCCGGGTGGCACGAATACCGCGCCAAACTTGCTACCGATATGCCCACTCTCGCCACCCGCAAATCGAGCGAGAACGCGCTGACAGTGCTGACTGCTGGGGTTCCAGCCTTGCTGGGCGGCTCGGCCGATCTGACCGTTTCGAACCTGACCAAAACTGCGTCAACCTTGCCGCTCAATGCGGCTGATTATTCGGGCCGATATGTCTCTTACGGCATCCGCGAATTTGGCATGGCGGCGGCAATGAATGGCATGGCGCTGCATGGCGGAATTTTGCCTTATGGGGGGACCTTTCTGATCTTTTCGGATTACTGCCGCAATGCGATCCGTCTCTCGGCCTTGCAGCAGGCGCGGGTGGTCTACGTTTTAACGCATGATTCTATCGGCGTGGGTGAAGACGGCCCGACGCACCAGCCGATCGAGCATATCGCATCGCTGCGCGCGATCCCGCACCTGTGGATGATGCGCCCCGCCGATGCGATGGAAACTGCCGAGTGCTGGGAACTGGCGATCGGCCGCAAGAATGGGCCATCGGCGCTGGCGCTGACGCGGC
>JANMBA010000462.1:0-2064 GCA_031360105.1 Novosphingobium sp. | reverse complement strand
CTACGATCGCTCCGGGCTGATCGACCGCGCCGTCGAAAACCTGACCGGCAAGCTGCTCGAGGAATTCCTGATTGTCGCGCTCGTCTGCGGGCTGTTCCTGTGGCACGCGCGCTCGGCGCTGGTGGCGATCCTGACGCTGCCACTGGGCATATTGATCGCGTTCATCGTTATGCGGGTGCAGGGTCTGAATGCCAACATTCTCTCCCTCGGCGGCATCGCCATTGCCATCGGTGCGATGGTCGATGCGGCAGTGGTCATGATCGAAAATGCCCACAAACATCTTGAGCGCTGGACAACCGATAACCCCCACAAGGAACTGCAAGGTGAAGAGCGCTGGCGCGTCATCACCGATGCCGCTGCCGAAGTCGGCCCCGCGCTGTTCCTCAGCCTGCTCATCATCACCTTCTCGTTCATCCCGATCTTCTCGCTGCAAGGCCAGGAGGGGCGGCTGTTCGCGCCGCTGGCCTTCACCAAGACCTATGCGATGGCGGGCGCAGCCTTCCTGTCGATTACGCTGATCCCGGTGCTGATGGGGTGGCTGATCCGGGGGCGCATCCCGAGCGAGGATAGCAACCCGATCAATCGCTTTCTCACGCGCATCTACCGTCCCGCACTCGATTGGGTCCTGGCGAAGCCGAAGGCTGCCCTGCTGATCGCGGCGCTGGTGTTCGCCTCCAGCATCTGGCCAATCACGCAAACCGGCGGCGAATTCATGCCGCAGATGAATGAAGGGGATCTGCTCTACATGCCCTCGGCGCTACCGGGGATTTCAAGCGCCAAGGCCTCGATGCTGCTCCAGCAGACTGACCGCCTCATCAAGACCGTACCCGAAGTCGAAAGCGTGTTCGGCAAGGCTGGCCGCGCCGATACGGCGACCGACCCAGCGCCGCTCGAAATGTTCGAGACCACCATCCGCTTCAAACCCCAGAGCCAGTGGCGCGCGGGCATGACGCAGGAACGGTTGATCGACGAACTGGACAAGACCGTCAAAGTCCCCGGCCTCGCGAACTTCTGGATCCCGCCGATCCGCAACCGGATCGACATGTTGGCGACCGGTATCAAAAGCCCGATCGGCATCAAGGTATCGGGCGCGAACCTCGACGACATCGACCGCACCGCACGAGAAATCGAAGCGGTGGCAAAGACCGTGCCGGGAATCACTTCAGCTCTCGCCGAACGACTGTCAGGCGGGCGCTATATCGACGTTGCCATCAACCGGGCAGCGGCAGCGCGTTACGGCCTTAACGTCGCCGATGTGCAGGCCGTGGTCTCGGGCGCGATTGGCGGCGAAGCCATCGGGCAGACCGTTGAAGGCCTGGCCCGCTATCCGATCAGCTTGCGTTACCCCCGCGAAATCCGCGACAGCGTGGACGACATCATCAACCTGCCGGTGCTGACACCCTCGCGCCAGCAAATCACACTGGGGACCGTTGCCGATGTCCGCATCAGCAATGGGCCGCCGATGCTGCGCAGCGAGAACGGCCGCCCTGCCACATGGGTCTATGTCGACGGGCGGGGCCGCGCTTTGACCGAAATTGTCGGCGATCTGCAACGGGCCATCGCCCAGAAGGTCAAGCTGCCTCCCGGGATCAGCGTTGCTTACACCGGCCAGTTCGAGTTTCTTGAACGGGCAACGCAGCGGTTGAAGATCGTCGTTCCGGCAACCTTGCTCATCATCTTCGCGCTGCTTTACGCCACATTTCGGCGCTGGGACGAAGCCGCGCTGATCATGGCGACACTGCCGTTTGCGCTGACCGGCGGGGTCTGGCTGCTCTACCTGCTGGGGTTCAACCAGTCAGTCGCCACCGGCGTAGGGTTCATCGCACTGGCGGGCGTGTCGGCCGAGTTTGGCGTGGTCATGCTGATCTACCTCAAATCGGCGCTGGCCGAAAACAGCGATGTCGCATCCGCCGTCCGTGCCGGGGCGTTGCTGCGCGTCCGGCCAAAAGCCATGACGGTCGCGGTGATCCTCGCGGGCCTGTTTCCCATCCTCATCGGCACCGGCGCGGGTTCGGAAGTGATGAGCCGGATTGCAGCGCCGATGATCGGCGGGATGCTCACCGC
>JANMBA010000432.1:0-10509 GCA_031360105.1 Novosphingobium sp. | reverse complement strand
CGTCTGACCGTTGAATTGCCCTGGCGCTGCGGTGGTGCACAGCGACTGAAGCGATGTGGTTAACCACTACCGGTTCGCTGTCCTGCGTGCCGTGTGATTATCGTAGCAGACATGATTGGTACCCCTAGCGCAAATTCAGTGCACACAATCGAAACGACCCAAGCGGCGAATTTACTCCAAAGTACTTGTTTCAAACACAAGCAAATAACGCGTGGGCAAAGTGTTTGTTCCAGATTTCACCGCAGCACGGGCGCGGCTGAACGGGTCATCCGTGGCTTTCCCCGGCTGCGGCAATCGCGCGCCCAATCGCGACGAATTCGTCAACGCTCAGCGTTTCGGCGCGGCGCTGGGGATCGATCCTCAGCGCAGCCAGCGCGTCCAGCGCGCCGGGCAAGCTCTTCAGACTTTGGCGCAGCATCTTGCGGCGCTGGCCGAACGCGGCTTCGGTTAGCCGCTCAAGCAGGCGCGCGCGGACGCCTTCGGGCATTATCCCCGGCACCAGGTGCACCACCGCGCTCATCACCTTGGGGGCGGGCGTAAAAGCGCTGCGGTGAACTTTCATCGCGATCCTGGCCTCGGATCGCCACTGGGCGAGCACCGCCAGCCGCCCGAAGGCGCTGCCGCCAGGCGCGGCAATGATCCGCTCGGCCACTTCCAGCTGGAACATCAGCGTAAGCGAGGCCCACGGCGGCGGCCACGCCTCACCGCCCAGCCAGCCGACGAACAGCGCGGTGCCGACATTGTACGGCAGGTTGGAGACGATGTGGAACGGCCCGTCGATCCCGTGCGGTACTTTGGTGGCATCGCCTTCGATCACGGTCAGCTGACCGGGAAACGCCTCGGCCAGTTCGGCCAGCGCGGGCAGGCAGCGGCGGTCCATCTCGATGGCGGTCACTTGTGCCCCCGCACGCAGCAAGGCCCGGGTCAGGCCGCCGGGGCCGGGGCCAACCTCGAGCACGTGGTGGCCGTCCAGTTTGCCGGGTAGCCTGGCGATGCGGCTGAGCAACTGCTCGTCGAGCAGGAAGTTTTGCCCCAGCGCCTTGCTGGCGGCCAGACCGTGGCGCGCAATAACCTCGCGCAGTGGCGGTAGCTCAGTCTGCATAACGCCGTTCGGCACACTCACCGGCCATCCGGATCGCGGCGATCATTGCTCCGGGATTGGCGGTGCCAGTGCCAGCGATGCCGAAAGCGGTGCCATGATCGGGGCTGGTGCGGACCAACGGCAGCCCCAGCGTGACATTGACGCCATTATCGAAATCGAGCGTTTTCAGCGGGATCAGCGCTTGATCGTGATACATGCACAACGCCGCATCATAGCTGCCGCGGGCATGCGCGGTGAACAGGCCGTCGGCGCTGTGCGGGCCGGTGATCTGGATTCCCTCAGCGGCCAAAGCGGCAACTGCGGGGGCGATAATCCGGGCGTCTTCATCGCCCATCCGCCCCTCCTCACCGGCATGCGGGTTCAGCGCGGCGACCGCGATCCGGGGCGAGCTGATCCCGAAATCGCGGACCAAGGCCATCGCCACGATCCGGGCTTTGCGCTCGATCAACGCAGGCGTGATCAAGCCCGCAACGTCTTTCAGCGCGACGTGCACAGTCAGCGGCACGGTCCGCAGTTGCGGCCCGGCCAGCATCATCACAGCATCGCCGGGGGCATAGGAACAAGCTGCGGCGACAAATTCGGTTTGGCCAGGATAATCGAAGCCGACTTGCGCCAGCAGCGCCTTGGCGATCGGAGCGGTGACCAGCGCCGCTGCCTCACCGCGCTGGGCCAGCTCGGTTGCCTCCCGCAGCGAAGCCAGCGCGAGTTCTGCTCCGGCGCGGTCAGGCTTGCCCGGACAATAGGTGCCGTCGGCCCCGGCCAGCACCGGCAAAGCGTGGTCAAAGTGTTCGAGCGCTTCGGCGGGATGGAACAGCTCTACGATTGGCACTGACAATCCGCGCTGCGCGGCTGCCGCACGCAAAACCTCGGCGCCGCCAGTCACGAAGAACGGCGGCAAACCGTGCTCTTCGCGCAGTGCCCAGGCGACCGCGATCAGTTCCGGCCCAACCCCCGCCGGATCGCCGAGCGATATGGCAAGCGGGGGCAGGTCCATCAGTTGCCGTAATCGATCACCGCGTCGCGGCGCAAATCGCGCAAATAGGTCAGCGAACGCTTGTTGATCCGCTCGTCAAGGATCTGGTTTTCGACCTGATCGAAGGTCGGCGCGTTGCCGGTCGCAGGATCATCGCGCCCGCACAGCATCAAAACCCGCACGCCTTCAGTAATCGAACCGAACGGCGGGGTGGCCTCTCCGACGTTGAGCCCCAGCACCATCGACTGGAGCTGCGCCGGCAGTTCGCGTGCCTTCATCTGGTCGTTGTTGACGACTTCGGCCCCCAGACCCTGCGCGATCGGATCAACCGTTGCGCAGCCGCGCGCAGCCTTCATCGCCTCGGCAAATTGCTTGGCCTTTTCGGCCGCCTGCGCCTGATTGGTGCCAGGCGCAAAAGTGATCGAAATCTGCTTCAGGCTGAGCACCGCGTCGCGCGGATCGGCGGTCAGGACCTTGCGCTTGTCAATCAGCAGCACGATCGAATAGCCGCCGCGCACTTCGACCGGACCGACCAGCTGGCCGGATTCAAGCGCGGCCACCGAGGGCTGCATTTCGGTGGGCAACATCCCGAGCCGCACCCAACCCAGATCGCCGCCGACCGGCGCGGTCGAGGCTTCGGAATACTGCCGGGCATACGCAACAAAGCTGCCGCCTTTTTTCAGTTGCTCGACAATTTTGAGTGCATTCTGGCCAACCGCATCATGGTTTTCGCTGTTGGCATAGAGGAAGATTTCGCCGACCCGGTATTCGTCGGTGCCCTTGGCCTCTTCTTGCCGTTTGATCGTTTCGCGCACTTCGTCGTCCGACACATTGACGAACGGGTTGACGTTGCGGCGCAGCAGCCGCTGCCACGACATTTCGCCGCGGATCTGGCGTTTGAGCGAATTGCCCGACGAACCGATCTTGGCCAGATAGGCTTCGAGCGCCTTGGGGTCCTGGCCAAAGTTCTGGCGGGCGATCCGGTCGTAAGTGCCATCGACTTCGTCATCGCCGACCACCATGTCCTGCGACTTGGCCTCTTGAATCTGGAGCGTTTCGTCCATCAGGTTGCGTAGCACCTGCAAGCGCAGCCGTTGCAGCTCTTCGGCGGCAACCTTGCCGCCGCTGGCCGCCACCACCAGCGCAACCCGCTGATCGATATCGGTACCGGTGATCACTTCACCGTTGATGATGACAGTGGCGGTGCGATGATTGGGATCAAGTTTGCCAAAGATTTGTGAATTTTCAGGGAGCGTCAGCGGTTCAGAAACCCGCTCTTGCGCGGGTGCGGCGCTGCCGATTGCCAGAGCGCCCAGCACCAGCGGCAGCAAAGCCAGACGCGGCGTCAGAAGGGGGCTAGTGCGAAATGCACGAAAGCGAGGGCTGAAAGTCACCGTTCAAAAATTCCCATGTACCGCGCGGGGAAACCGCGCCGAAGTTGCCGGGGCCAATGCCGCGCTGCGGCTTAACCTTGGCTGAGCAAGCGCGGATAGCGCTTTTGCGACAAACTGCCAATCATCTGTCTGTGCCAATCACCAGCTCACCGGATTACCGCAAAAAGCGATCAGCGGAATCCCAGATTGCGCACCGCGATGTGGATCTGGAAGGTGTTACCGCGCCGGGCATCGCCGGTCGCCACATAATCGCGCCGCCAGGTCAGATCAAATTCGAGGCAATCGTCCTGATAGGCCACCCCCAGCCGGGTGCGGACTGGCTGGAAGCCGTCAACGTTGGTCAGCGAAGGATCATCGTTCTTCCCGGTCAGATCGAACACACCCGAGCCGAATACCGACCAATAGCGCGCAAACCCGACCCGGCCCGCCAGCCGCAGCTCTTCGCGGTCCTTAAGGTCTTCGATCCCGCCGCTGATATCGCGGTTGAGCCGCAGATAGCCGACCTCGAGGTAAGTTCGCTGCGTGCCGACAGCCGCGTCGAATTCGTTTCGGCGCACTGCAAAATTGTCTTTGTCGAGCCTGAACCGATGCGTAAACTTGACCACATCGCGGAACCGCACTTCGGTCCGCCCGACGATGTCCGAGGTGCGCGAACTTAGCCCGGTGCCGTCGGGCAGCAAGGTCGGCCGGTTGGACAGCCGATAGGATTGCCCGATGGTAGAGTTGATCCGCCAGCCCGGCCGCTCAAACTGCCAATCGATCCCGAACGTGAACCGCGTGCCATCTTCGATCCGGTCGTAACCCGGAAAGCGGTTGAGCGCGAACAGGTTGGAATCTTCCAGATCGATCGCGCGGGCATCTTCGTTGGGGACTTCAAGATTGCGCAGGGTTGGGCTGGCGACAATCTGGAAGCGCGGGGTCAGCACCTGTGTGCCGCCCAGAAAGGTGCCGACCAGCGGCCATTTGATATCCAGTGCCAGCGTTGCCACTGCGCGCGTCTGCCACCCCGGATTGCCGCGATAGATCACCGTCGGGGTCAGCGCGTTCTCGTCCGAATGATAGACATCGCCGCGTGCCAGCGCCGTCAGCGTGACTTCCTGCCCAAGCGAGGTGATCCGGCGCAGATCCCATTGGGCGCTGGCAAAGGCGCGCTGGGTGTCCTGCCCGCTGGTCCGGGTGATCGCCAGCGAGTTGACCTGCAACTGCACCCGTCCGCCGAGCACCGGATCGGTCAGGCGGCGGCGGTAATCAATCTCGGGAATCGCGAATGGCACTTGCCCCTGCGTATCGCCGACCCGCAAAGTCTGCGTGGCCCAGCCAGCCAGCGAGAAGTAGGAAGCGGGATCGATCCGCTCAAGCGTGACATTGGATCGCAGCCGGTCATCGCGGCTGATATCATACCGCCGCAGGAAAGTGCGATCAGACGCCGCCCGCACTGAAAAGGTCAGCCCCCAATTGGGGTCAAACTGGAATTTGCCGTTGCCATAAACATAGCCGCGAAAGTCTTTCTGACTGCTTGCGGTGGCCCCGCCAATCGGAATGCGCGAGCTGCGGGTGGCATAACCGGTGACCTGAAACGCCCCGGTGCTGGTCAGTTGCCGGTACTGCGTCGAGACCATCGGCAGCGCTTTGGTGAAAATGTATCCGGTAACCGCCAAGTCCGCGCCGGTCCCCAGCCGCTGATACCAGGTGTCCGAAAACTGCACCCCGTTTGAGGCTGAGAGCTGGATATCAGGGATCAGCAAGCCTGAAATTGGCCGTCCGTCGGTGGCGATCACGATCGTCGGGAGCGGCAACAGCCGCACTCCGAACAGTTCGATCCGCGATCCGAAAAAGCGCACCTGCTTCTGGTCGGGGTCGAAGATCACACGTTTTGCGGTGATCCGCCAGCTGGGTTGGCGCGGACAGCCAGCGCTGTCTTCAACCGAGCAGGCCGAATAGGCCGCATTGTGCAGCACGACCTTGCCGTCCGCGCCGCGGGTCCCGCTTTGCGCCGCCAAGCGGCCGCCTTCGCGCAAGACGTAGAGCATATTCTCCATCGCCCCGGCCTTGAACTCGTCGGTCAGCTCGAGCCGTTCGGTGAACAGCTGATTGCCATCGGCATCGACGAACCGGACGTTGCCTTGCGCAACAATCTCGCCGGACTTGCGGTTCCAGGTCACTTGATCGGCGCGAATCGATTGATCGCCGCGCCGCATCACCACATTGCCGATCACGCTCACGGTCTGTTCGGCATCATTGTAACTGGCGCCATCAGCCGCAAAGCTGATCTGGCTGTCGGTTGCCGCCGGAGCGCCGCCTTGGATGACTTGAACAGCTTGCGCCGGGTCCTGCTCGCCGGTTCTGGTGGCCAAAGAATCGGTGCTACTGGCTTGCGCGAGTGCCGGGCTGGCGAGCAGCGCAAGCGCCAGCGCCGCGCCAGTCGCAGACAGGCGTAGAACGGGCAAAACGGCATGCGGCGGGCTGGGCCGCGGAAACAGGAGCATCACTTGCCTATCGCACTGCCCGGGACTAACTGCAATCCACGCTAGCATCGCGGCGCATCGCTTTGTCGCAGCACGACGAATTTCTCTTGGGAGAGACCATGAAAATCGAATTTATCGCCGCTTCACCGGCCGCCGAAACCAGCCCGGTTGCCTATCTGGTCCAGCAGGACAAACTGCCTGGCACGCTTGATCCGGTGCTGGCGCAAGGGGCCAAGGCCAGCCGGTTCAGCGGCAAGGCCGGCCAATTGCACGAAGGTTTTGCCAGCCGCGCTGGCGCGGTGGTGCGGGTCGCGCTGGCAGGCACGGGCGAAAGCGCCGCCAAAGACCAATTGCCCGCATTCGAGCGGGCCGGCGCAGCGATTACGGCAAAATACCTCGCTTCGGGTGAAATGACCGTGACGATTGACCTCAGCGATGCCGGGCTAACCGCCGCTCAAGCTGCCGCTGTAGTGCTGGGCGCGCGGCTGCGCGGTTGGCGGTATGATATCTATCGGACCAAGCTGGCGGCTGACCAGCAAGCCACGCTGACCACGATCCGCATCGCGGGGGCTCCGGCCGGAACCGAGGCGGCCTGGGCGATCGAGGCAGCGGTGGCAGACGGGGTGGAACTGACCCGCGAACTGGTGACCGAACCGGCCAACATCATTTACCCCGAAAGCTTCGCCGAGCGTGTGACCAAGCGGCTGGCCGGCAGCGGAATTACGGTCCGCGTGCTCGACGATACCGAGATGACCAAACTGGGGATGGGCGCGCTGCTCGGCGTGGCGCAGGGCTCGCGCAAGCCCGCGCGGTTGCTGGTGATGGAATGGAACGGCGGCGAGCCGGGCACCAAGCCGGTGGCTTTTGTCGGCAAGGGCGTAACTTTCGATACCGGCGGGATCTCGATCAAGCCGGCCGGCGGCATGGAAGACATGAAGTGGGACATGGGCGGCGCGGGCGCGGTGGCCGGCGCGATGCTGGCACTTGCCGGCCGCAAGGCCAAGGCCAATGTGGTCGGCGTGTGCGGGCTGGTGGAGAATATGCCCGATGGCAACGCGCAGCGCCCCGGCGATGTGGTCACCTCGATGTCGGGGCAAACCATCGAAGTGATCAACACCGATGCCGAAGGGCGGCTGGTGCTGTGCGACTGCGTGACCTGGGTACAGCAGGAATACCAGCCGACTGCGATTGTCGATCTGGCAACGCTGACCGGGGCGATCATCGTTTCGCTGGGGTATGAACAAGCCGGAATCTTTGCCAATGACGAAGGTCTGGCTGGCCAGCTGATCGCAGCGGGCGATGCCTCGGGCGACAAGCTGTGGCGGATGCCGCTGGGCGCAGCCTATGACAAGCTGATCGACAGCCCGATTGCCGATATGAAAAACGTCGGCCCGCGCGAGGGCGGATCGATCACCGCCGCGCAATTCATCCAGCGGTTCGTCAACAAGGGCACCCCGTGGGCGCACCTCGACATTGCCGGGATGGCGTGGTCGAGCAAGCCCGGCGCAACCTGGGACAAAGGCGCAACCGGCTATGGCGTGCGGGTGCTGGACCGGTACGTGCGCGACAATCTGGAACGATAGCCCCGTGACGCGCCCACCCCCAACTCCTCCCGCATGCGGAAGGGGAGCGAGACTTACCGAGCCGCAGGCGAGGTTAGTCGCAGCGGGGTGGGCTTGTTCGGCCCCTGACACATGAGAGTAGATTTCTATCAGTTGAGCCAGACCCCGGTTGAAACGGCCTTGCCCGCGCTCGCGGCCAAGATGCGCGATGCCGGGGCCAAGGTGCTGGTGGTCTCTGCCGATGAGGCGCAGCTTGCCCGGATCAGCGCGGCGCTGTGGGCCCCCAAGGGCACGTTTCTGGCCCACGGCCTTGCTGGCGGACCGGACGATGCGCGCCAGCCGATTTTGTTGTCAGACACGATGCAAGCAGCCAATGCGGCCAGCTTTCTGGCGCTTGCCGATGGCCAGTGGCGCGATGGCGCCGAAGCATTCGAACGGGTGTTCCTGCTGTTCGACAATTCCAGCATCGACGATGCCCGAGCCACTTGGCGTTCGCTTGACGGGCGAGAGACCGTCGCGCGCAATTATTGGCGGCAGGAAGGAACGGGCTGGGTGCAAGCGGCCTGATCGCTGGGCGCCGGGTGATCTGGCACATCTTGCAGCGCAGCATATTCCCGGCTAGGGGCGCGCCACTTCCCCAAAAAAGCAACCGTTCGCAAGGAATTTGACATGGCGGGTACCCGCACTTTTTCGATCATCAAGCCCGATGCCACCCGCCGCAACCTGACCGGTGCGGTTACCAAGATGCTCGAAGAAGCCGGGCTGCGCGTGGTCGCATCAAAGCGCATCCACATGACCCGCGCGCAGGCCGAAGGCTTTTACGCCGTCCACAGCGAACGCCCGTTCTTTGGCGAGCTGGTTGAATTCATGACCAGCGGCCCGGTGGTGGTGCAAGTGCTCGATGGCGAAAACGCAATGCAGCGTAACCGCGACATTATGGGTGCAACCAACCCAGCCAATGCCGAAGCTGGCACGATTCGCAAGGAACTGGCCGAATCGATCGAAGCCAATACCGTCCATGGTTCAGATTCGGACGAAAACGCCGCGATCGAGATCGCCTACTTCTTCAAGCCGGAAGAAATCGTCGGCTGATTTACGGGCCAGCTACAGCAAAGGGCCGCCGGAACGATCCGGCGGCCCTTTTCTTTTGCGCCGCACGGTTGCATCCTGCAGCCTGAGGAGAACGACAATGCGCGGCATGGGTGCGACAGGCGAAGAAGGCGAGGACTGTCCGTTCGAATTCAATTTCGATGCGGCGACGTTCAAGGTGGGTGACACGGTCAGCTATAAAGTCAGCTCGATGGAAGACTGGCCGTTCGTTGGCACTTTGCTTGAAGTGCACGCCGACCATGTCATTATTTCACCGGGCCCGGCTGAGCCCGAGGCGCGCTATAAGGGCACCCGCGAAAGTCGCCCGGTGGTGGACGGCGGCGAGATTTGATCAGCCGGCGTTGGCGTTTTGCAAGGCGGTATGAGTGCTGCTGAAGCTGTCGACCACCGAGGCCCCCAGTTCCTGAACCCCGACGACCAGACCAATCACCATCAGCGAACAGATCAGACCATATTCAACCGCAGATGTTCCGGCAGTGTCAGCGATCAACCTTTGCAAAAAAGCCATTATCATCTCCGCGCGTTGCGTATCGATAATTTGGCCTAAGCGAGCAGAGTTCACCGCCAGTATTCAAATGCGGGTAACCGCAAATTAACCCTAAAACGCGTCGGCCGCGTCAATCAGCCCGGTCAGCTTGTGCGGGGCGATGCTGCGCCAGCTGCGTGCCAGCCATTCGCTGACCGCGTCCCAATCGGTATCGCCCAGATCGAGCCGGATGCCGATCCAGCCATCGCCGAAATAGGCCGGGCGGTAATAGCGCGCCGGATCGCCCTCGATCAGCTGCGCCTGTTCGTCCGCACCGCTGATCTTGACCAGCAGGGCGACCTTGCCGTCACCGTGGTGATCGTTCGAGACGTAAGCGAACTTCTTGCCCTTGATGATGCCAAAGCACGGCATTCCGTGGCTGGTTACTTCATCGGCTTGCGGCAGCAACAGTGCGCGGGACCGCACTTGGGCGATTAGCAGATCAGGTGAGGACGCCTGATTGATCAGCGCAG
Source organism: Novosphingobium sp. (assembly GCA_031360105.1). Lineage (GTDB taxonomy): Bacteria > Pseudomonadota > Alphaproteobacteria > Sphingomonadales > Sphingomonadaceae > Novosphingobium. The sequence goes on along the minus strand of JANMBA010000432.1, from coordinate 904 downwards.
CCAGCGCTCGCGGGTAAAGCTGGTATTCGGCAATCAACACCCGGGCGGCGAGGGTTTCGGCGCTGTCGCCCGGCATGATCGCCACGGCAGTCTGTCCCAGCAGCGGCCCCGCATCAAGCTGAGCGGTGACCAGATGCACCGAGCAACCGCCGTGACTATCGCCACCTTAAGCGCGCGCTCGTGCGTGTGCAGACCGGGATACTTGGGCAGAAGTGAGGGATGAATATTGACCATCCGGCCGTGCCATCCAGCGACAAATTCGGCGGTCAGGATGCGCATATATCCGGCCAGCGCGACATAGTCTGCGTCGCTCGCGCGGATTGCGGCGTCCATCGCGGCGTCATGCGCGGCGCGGTCCATGCCTTTGTGATCAAGCGCAAAGGTGGAAACGCCTTCAGCCGCGGCCAGTGCCAGTCCGCCCGCCTGCGGATTGTTGGAGGCGACCAGCACGAGTTCGAACGGGCAATCGGCAGCGCGGCTGGCGTAGAGCAGCGCCGCCATATTGGTTCCGCTGCCTGATATGAGCACGGCCAGTTTGGGGCGGGCTGGCATCAGATCTTCCCCATTTCTGCAAAGCACAAATGGGGCGGTGGCAGTCGCTTCAGCGACTGACGGAGGGGTTTCTTACGCTGGCGTTGATACCCCTGCGTCACGCCCAGCGGGCGCGCCACCTCCCCGTTTGGCTGCGCAAAACGGAGAGGACCAGGATTAGCCAAAGTGGCTCGCTTCCCATGCTTGACGCGCACTCCACACTTCGGCGGCGCCGACGACGGTGCAGCCGCGCGTCCCCGGTTCAACCGCGCCGATTACGTGAACCTGCTCGCCCGCCGCAGTCAATTCAGCGGCGACACCGCCTGCATCCTCTGGCGCGACCACCAGTACCATGCCGATCCCGCAATTGAAC